>JAYWHB010000331.1:0-3768 GCA_043777915.1 Deinococcales bacterium | reverse complement strand
AGAAAACGCGCTAAACCGCAAGGTTCGCGCAAGCGCCAACGTAAAGCACGTAAAACTGCAACTCGAGACGCGCAATTCTGGGCAGCCATTGTGACACTAATTGCTGGCTTAATCGCCGCGATTATGAGCGTCCTCAAGTAACCAGATAACCCAAGGGTAGCTACACCCCGTCAGAAATGGCGGGGGTTTATTTAAGCTAAAGATTGTTTTGCTTAGAAATTTGTAACTGATTCAATCCTTCTGCGCTTACATCTAGATCATTCCGAATAAATCCTTGAGGAATATTTCGATAGACAGCACTAAGTTTTTTTCCACACCAAGGACAAAACTGAATACTGCTTTCTTCAGCAAAGACAACGCGTACATCTTCGTTAAATGTAATAAATTCACCACCATCAACGATTCTAAATTGCATAAAAAATTCTGATTCTAAATTACCAGATTTTTTGACACATAAACTTAAACCGCGTAACCCAGCAAGTTCAAAACGAAACTTAAATTTTTGACAACACCAATTCATACATCACCTCTTGTTAGGGGAGTGGCTTAAAGTATGGCGCGAGATAGTGCAATCCTGCTGGACTAATTACCCACTCTGTATAAGTAACACCAGAACCAGTTAAGCCTGTTCGTTGTGAGGCAAACCCCAGAGCTTCTAATTCTCGCATAAAAGCTGTGGGTACATCTGCAACATACACTGTTCGTCCGCCTTGTGAACCAAAATACCCTGCTATTTCAGCTGCATTATCACCACTTGCGACATAAAGAGGTTGGGTACTGCCTGCTTTTGGGGCAGATTGTTGACTTGTAACCAATTGTGAACGACCACCCGACGAATTTGCAGCAGCCTCGAGTCTTCTTGCCGTTTCTTGCATATCACGACCAATACGAGTAGAAGAAAGGCTACCACCTCTTGCAAAAACCCCACCTTCTCCAACAAGTTTTCCAATCCCTCGAGTAAGACCACGCCCCAACCCTTGGAGTAATAATTTACCACCCTGAGCAGCTAAAAATCCAAAACCCAGTAAATCTAAGACGGCAAAGAAATTCTGAATAGGGTCAAGCGTTTGTGGCGTGTTGTAGTCACTGAGTCCAATAACCCATCCAAAATAATATGTGGCTAATCCAGTCGATGGTGAACAAGGGTCGTCGGATTTTCCTCTAATACACGGATAACCAAAAGGTGTTGAACTCATCATTGGTGCATTTTGTAGATAATCTCGTCTTTGACGAATATATGACAGTATTGACCCCTCATGAGTAGCTTTTGCACCTTGAATAAGCCGAGAACGAATATCATCTTTGAGACAAATCTGAACACAAATACTCAACATCATTGTCATAGCCACTTTTTCATTAGGGCTAAAAGTTCCGATATTGATAAATACCCGATACACTTCGATGGCAGCAGCAGCCTCAGAACCTAATCTTGCTCGAGCGATTCGTTTTGCATAGTTCAATTCGAGATTTGTGTATTTATTTGCTTCTGCTTCAGTAAAGTTTCCACCATTAGCCGCTTTTTGAGCCAGTCTTAGACGTTCTTCTGCTTCTGTAATATCTTCGGGGCTACAGGCTTCAGGCTCGCGTCCACCTCGAAGGGCATTAAAAAAGTCTGAGCGAATGACAAGCGTATCAATGCAATTATCATCAGAATCATAGACCCATTCGAGTGGTTTGATTGTTACACCTGTTGTTGATTGGCTCGAGGCAGCCACTACAGCACTCGAGGGAGGCTTAACCCCAATCGGATTAACTGGCACACTCGAGACTGGAGCAACCACCGACACCGCACTACTCGAGCCAACAATCGGCGGAGCAACTTGGTTTGGTGCAGTAATCGTTATTGGATTGACAATTGGCACACTCGAGGAAAGCGGACTTTGCACACTGGTCGGGCTGACAGCACTCGAGACCGCGCTTGGCAAGGTGTTGACAGGGGCTGGTAAGGCTATGGGCTGAGCGGCTGGACTCGAGACTGTTGGACTGGGGTTGCTCGAGGGGGCTGGGGTTGTTGTGCCGATGGTTGGGGTGCTTACTGTTGGACTCGAGATTGTGCTGCTTGGACTCGAGACGACTGTACTTGGGTTGCTCGAGATTGTGGTACTTGCTGCTTGTGGGGTGGCTTGCGGAACTGGTGTTTGTAGTGTTTAGAAATTATTCAAGCCATTACCTTGCAAAATAGCCACAATACTTTCCTTACTATCTGTCTGAAAAATATAAAACATCACTTGGCAAAAATACAACAAATCAAAATCTGAACTAGGCAAAATAGTTTTGTTATTCTCGAAGCGGATACCTAACTGAGTTAATAGCATTCGTGAAATACACAATCGTAGAAAATTCTTTATGGATTCGTCAGATAGAGAATCTATGTAAGTGTAACTTTCTTGAAGATTGAGGAATTTTAGTGTGTTTTCATCTGCCATATTAGTTACTTACACCTACTTTCTGGAAGGTAGTCAAGCGCATTTCGAGCATCATTATTGCCAACAGCTTGTTGAGCAGCAGTATTTAGATCACCATATCGTGGTATCCCGTTTCTATCAATTACTGCAACAGTGGTTGCGGCTTGTCCAGTAGCGATAACACGTCCAGCTTCATCTAAATATACGGTTGCCTTCCAACTATTGCTACCCAACCTATCATTTAGTAATTTTTCGAGCATTGCTCTCATTTCTTCGGGTGATTTACCTGACTTAGCAACTTCATCTAATGTACGTCGAATAGTGTCTCCTGATTTATTGCCCCCACAAGGGTCTTCTGGGTCTGGACTGCCTTGAGCGGCTTGACTATTTGGTTGAGCTTGTGGATTAGAATTACTATTCCCATCATCATTAGAATCTAAAATAACAGCAACACCAATTGCAAGTGCTAAAAGAGCTAATCCAGCCAAACCGCCACCGCCACCTCGAGGTGGCTCGAATGGTCTAGCAATACTTGGTCGCCAACTATTAGCTCGAGGTCTGAAACCACCTCCCATTGGTATAGCCCCACCTTGATTTGCATTTGGATTTGCACTCGCAGGGCGTGTTGTCGGTTTACAACCACTACTTGTAGTCCCAGAACTACCAATCAGGTTAATCGTTACGGGTCTCGAGGCGTTAATCCCTTCAAGCGCACCAGCAAATACTTTCAGGTCACAACCACCAAGTTCACCAGAAGTCAAACCATCAGCCGTGACCGTCAGTAAAGCAAGTTGTCGAGCAGGAGTAGCATTCTGATAGGTCGGGGTCTTAAAAATGCGTTTCAAGGCAGCTTCAGCAGAAATACTCGTGCTACCGAAGAATTTCGTATCTTGAATCCGCGCTAAGACTAAGTTTAGACGCTCGAGGGCAGCAATTCTTTCACGTTCACTATTGGCTCGTTTGGCTTCTTCCTCTAGTCTATCGGCTTCATCTTGAAGATTCTTGGTGCTACAACCAGAACCTCTTGGTGTTCCAATGTCGTCTTCGATACAAGTACCACCAACTTTACCGTCCTTCCAATAATCCAGAATTGCAATTCGAGGCGGCGCACTACTCGAGGTCACTGGTTTCACAGCACTCGAGGGAGGTTTTACCGTAATTGGATTAACGGGCACACTCGAGACTGGAGCAACCACACTAACAGCACTACTCGAGCCAACAATCGGCGGGGTCACTTGATTAGGAGCAGTAATCGTTATTGGATTCACAATTGGCACACTCGAGGAAAGCGGACTTTGCACACTGGTCGGGCTTACTGCACTCGAGACTGCACTTGGCAGGGTATTGACAGGGGCTGGTAAGG
>JAYWHB010000330.1:0-3769 GCA_043777915.1 Deinococcales bacterium | reverse complement strand
GGTTGTACGCAATTTCTGGTGGGGTAGGGGATTTAATTGCTCCGATTGCTGGAGCATTACTGGTCTCGAGTATTGGAATCGCTGGGATTTTACTGATTGACCTTGCCAGTTTTGCTTTTGAATTTCTGACGCTGTTTATGATTCGGATTCCACCTCCAACTCAGTCGGTTATCGGCTCAAAGATGCAGGGCGGGGTGCTGGCTCAAGCCAGAGATGGTTTTAAGTTCATTACCTCAAGACCGGGGTTATTGAGTTTACTGATTACTTTTTCGGGCGTGAATTTTTTACTTGGGATTATCCAAAATCTGCAAGTGCCTCTGATTTTATCCCGAAGCACTGATCCAAATGCAGTCGGTATTATTGCCTCGAGTTTTGGTGTAGGGGTCTTGTTGGGTGGATTTTACATGACCAGCACGGGCGGCTTGCGTCCTCGAGTCCATGGGGTCTTTGCTGGAATTGGTTTTTCTGGTTTGCTTGGCACAGCTTTATTTGGTGTGGCGCAAAGTGTTCCAATTTGGATGTTGGCTAATTTCTTTGCGGGTTTCTTACTGCCTGTCTTAAACGGCTCGAGCCAGAGTATTTGGCAGTCTAAAATCCCACCAGATATTCAAGGACGTGTCTTTGCGGCACGGCGGCAAATTGCACAGATTACCAGTCCAATGGCATTTATTATTGCGGGTCCACTTGCCGATTTGGTTTTTAAGCCGTACTTCTCGAGTAACGATTCTTGGACTTGGTTGCTTGGTGGCTCGAGCGGACGTGGTTACGCAGCCATGTTTGTGGTGTTTGGGCTTCTGACTGCCGCTTGGGGTTTTGCCGGGTATTTGCGTCCAGCCGCTCGCAATGTTGAACGTGACATTCCAGATGCAGTTAGAGGATGACATTCGCCTCTTCTCGAGATAAACAAATCTTGTTATTATTTTCACATGAATTTACCTGTGCTATCGGGTGTTATTCGTCGAAGAATCCTTGTCAATTATCAGGCAGACCCTGAAGTTGTCCAAAAATTACTCCCAAATGGTCTACGCCCTAAGTTGCACAAGGCTCGTGCCATCGTTGGAATTTGCTTAATTCGGCTCGAGCAAGTCCGACCCAAGGGAATGCCTCATTTTATTGGCTTAAACAGCGAAAATGCGGCGCACCGCATTGCTGTTGAGTGGGATACAGAAACTGGTATCAAAGAAGCGGTCTATATTCCGCGTCGAGATACCAATTCTTGGCTCAATCAAAATCTTGGCGGACGGGTTTTCCCAGCCGAATTACATGCTGCCGATTTTAGAGTCGAAGATAACCAACAACAAATCTGTCTCGAGATCGAGTCCAAAGACAAGGTTGTAGAAGTGCATGTACGTGGGCAAACTGCTAAAGCACTTCCAACCAACTCTATTTTTGCTTGTCTCGAAGAAGCCTCCAATTATTTCAAAGCTGGTTCGCTAGGCTACTCGGCTTCTCGAGACTCAAGCCATTTGGATGGTGTGCAGCTTCAAACCAGTGGCTGGCAAGTCGAACCGCTCGAGATAGAAGAACTCTCCTCGAGTTATTTCGCCAATACAAATTCTTTTCCAAGTGGCAGTGTTACCCTTGACCACGCCCTGATTATGAGAAATGTCGAACACGAATGGTTTAGTACCAAACCATACCAAATTGTGTAAAACTGTGTTGTATGGGACATTCTGGGTTTGACCTTGGCGGCTTACACCACTAAAATGAGACGCTTATCGTTATTATCTTAGAGGAGGCTGGAAAGTGGATTACACAACAGAGGTGACAGGTGCTTTGTACATTGGTCTGTTTGCATTGATAGGAGCGGGAATTGTTTACATCACGCTCGAGATTGCAAAGTTGGCGTTTTTTTATGCGGGTTCGCGGCGGTTTGGAGGCAATAAATCCAAGGATTCGGTCTACGAATGCGGTATGGAAACCATTGGCGATACCAATGTGCAATTCAATTTGAATTACTACTTGTTTGCCATGCTCTTTGTGATTTTCGATGTCGAAGCCGCACTGCTTTACCCGTGGGCTGTGGCATTCGACACCCTTGGCGTAGCTGGTTTACTTGCAGTGGTGTCTTTCTTGGTGATTTTGTTCCTTGGGTTTTTATACGCACTTCGTAAAGGAGCATTAAAATGGGTTTACTAGGCACGCAAGCTCGTCCGGACAACGTTATTCTTGGTTCACTCGATGATTTAATTAACCTCTCGCGCTCGAGAAGTTTATGGCCCTTAACTTTCGGTATTGCCTGCTGCGCCATCGAAATGATGAACTCGAGCGCCACCCGCTATGACATGGATCGTTTTGGTGTTTTTTACCGCAACACCCCGCGTCAAGCCGATGTGATGATTGTCTCGGGGACGGTTAATAAAAAAATGGGTAAAGTCGTGCGTCAACTTTGGGAGCAAATGTCCGAGCCTAAATGGGTGATCAGCATGGGCGCATGTGCCAACCAAGGTGGACCATTTCGCCAAGGTTATAGTGTGGTCGAAGGCGTGGACAAAATCATCCCCGTGGATATTTACGTTCCGGGTTGCCCACCGCGCCCTGAAGCCCTGATGCAAGCGCTGTTGTTGTTGCGTGACAAAATCGCTGACCCTGCGGCGCGTTATGTGCCGGGGACAATGATGGATGCCGATTTTGACCCACTCGCTGAACCCGGTCATGATGGACGGGTGTTGTTGTGAGCCAACCCACCACGATTGCCCCACCTAAAATCTGGCATATTCCACTGCTCGAGTCTGACAAGATAGAAAATTTGATTGCTGGCTTAAAAGCTCGAGCCGAAACACTTTTTGACACCATTCAAATCACGGTGGCGCTCGAGGATTACCGCACCCTTTGCGAACGCCTCTTCAAAGCTGGTTTTGATTTTCCGCAAAGCATGAGCGGTACAGATTTTGAATGGGGCTTAGGCGTTGCATTGCAATTGCAACAACTCGAGTCTAAACGCAAAGTCACGGTGCGGACGTATTGCACCTATCAAAATGCCCATGTCCCAACGGTTTCTGACCTCTGGGGCGGTGTGGATTGGCACGAACGCGAAGCCTACGACCTTGTGGGCATTATTTTTGATGGTCATGAAGACTCGGTTAATGGTCATCCACGCCGAATTCTGCTCGAGGATCATTGGACGATTCACCCACTCCAAAAACGTTACAACACCCGTGGCTATTTAATTCATGGCTGGACAGAAAAACCATTCCCCACCCCAGCCCCGTGGGAAGAAGGCTTTCAACCTTTCTCTGGCACTCCTGCACCTGCTGCCCACGTTGCCCCATCCGCGCCAAAAATTATTCCTGCCGTTGCCGTAGGGGAGAGGCACGCCTCGCCCGACCCCGCCGAAGCCCCGAAAGCCGAAGCTATTGCGCCTGTTGTCTCGAGTGCCGAAGCTGACCCACCAAAAAAGGTCGCCAAAAAATGGGTTCCAAAAGGCGAAGCTGCGCCAATTGTTGCCGAAGCTGCCCCTGAACCCGTCTCGAGTGACCCCGCGCCTGTTGTCTCGAGTCCAGAAGTTGCCCCTGCTGTCTCGAGTCCAGAACCCGCCCCAGAAGAAAAACCCCGCAACCCTAAAATTAAGCGTTGGGAACCCAGATAAAGGAGGGATGATATGACCGCAGTAGCAGATAAACCAAATAATGCTCGTAATACGTCCGGGTCCGTCATGAACCCGACAACAGTCGAACGGGTCGCGGGTCGCTCGGACGAGATGCTCTTAAATCTTGGTCCACAACACCCTGCCACCCATGGTGTACTTCGAGTTCTCATGGGTGTGGAC
>JAYWHB010000329.1:0-3784 GCA_043777915.1 Deinococcales bacterium | reverse complement strand
TTGTCATTTGCCATGCTGCGCTCGCCTTGCAAAATGTTAATTTCCACGCCCGGTTGGTTGTTATCGGCGGTGGTGTAAATCTCGGTTTTCTTGGCTGGCACAGCAGTGTTGCGGCTAATCATCGGGGCAACCAAGCCACCTTTAACTTCCACGCCCAAAGTAAGCGGCGTGACATCTACCAACACAATATCGCCCACAGAGTCATCGCCACTTAAAATTGCAGCTTGAACAGCCGCACCAAGGGCAACAGCTTCGTCTGGATTAACGCTTTCGTTCGGGGTTTTACCAAGCAGTTTTTCGACAAGGGCTTTGACGGCTGGGATGCGGGTGCTGCCACCAACCAGAATCACTTCGTCAATTTGTGAGGCACTCAGTTTGGCATCTTCTAAGGCTTTGAGGACTGGTTTACGGCAACGCTCAAATAAATCACCAACCAGATTCTCAAATTGCGCTCGAGTCAATTTTTTCTCGAGGTGAAGCGGGGTGCGGGTTTCTGGGTCAAAGGTGATAAACGGTAAAGAAATACTGGTCTCGAGGGCGCTGGAAAGCTCAATTTTGGCTTTTTCGGATGCTTCAATTAAGCGTTGCAAGGCTTGTGGGTCTTTACGCAAGTCAAACTTATTTTCTTCTTCAAAGCTCTTGGCGAGCCAACTCACAATTCGTTGGTCAATGTCTGCACCGCCAAGGTGGGTGTCACCGTTGGTGGATTTGACTTCAAAAACGCCATCGCCAATCTCGAGAACAGTCACATCAAATGTACCGCCACCCAAGTCAAAAACGAGGATTTTTTCGTTGCCTTTTTTGTCTAATCCGTAAGAAAGTGCGGCTGCCGTTGGTTCGTTGATGATTCGCAGCACATTTAAGCCAGCAATTTTACCTGCCGCAGCCGTGGCTTCGCGCTGGGTGTTATCAAAGTAAGCTGGAACGGTAATCACCACATCGGTGACTTTATAACCAAGTTTACTCGAGGCATCGTCCACCATTTTACGCAAAACCATCGCGCTGATTTCTTCGGGGGCTTTTAAGCCTTCGGTGGTTTCAACACGGACACTGCCATTTGGTCCCTCAACGACCTTAAATGGCGCACGACCTGCCTCTTCGCGCACTTCATCCCAACGGCGACCAATAAAGCGTTTGACTTCAAAGAAGGTATTGGTTGGGTTTAGTGGGGCTTGACGTTTGGCGACGTTACCGACAAGTTTATCTGCGCCCTTAAAAGCCACCACACTTGGGGTGGTGCGTGTGCCTTCCGAGTTGACAATAACGTCTGGTTTGCCACCTTCAACGATACTGATAACACTATTTGTTGTTCCTAAATCAATTCCAACGGCTTTTGCCATAACAACACCTCTCCTCATCAAAATACTCGAGATGATTTCTCGAGTAACCGTGTTTTGCACACTTTTCCTATGCGCTTAACGCTCTAGCGTCTTGCATTGAAGAGAGTGTAGCAATCAGAGCGGGAAATGTCAATAGACTTGAGTGTGGTTGTATCAAGTTTAGAGGGAAGCAAAAGGCGAAAGGCAAAAGGCGAAGGTAGCTTTTGCCCTTCGCCTTTTGCCTTTCTACTGTTCTTATCTGCCAATGGCAGCTTCGGTTTGTAAATCAAAAGCGTGCATACGGCTTTGCTCGGCGTACAGTGTGACCGTATCGCCAACTTTTACTTTGGCGTGTCCGTCTACTTTAACAACCACGCTCTGCCCAGCAATGTCCACCAACAAATCAGTTTCTGCGCCGAGTGGCTCAACCACTTCGACTTTGCCAACCAGTTTATTTGCGCCTGCCACAATGTTGGTTGAACCCTCGAGACCAAGGTGTTCTGGGCGAATTCCAAACCAAACTTGTTTGCCATTATGGGCTTTGAGGCTTTCGGCAAGTGTACCAGTGGCAGCCACCGAGAAACCTTCGCCGCTTACTGTGTCGCCGCGAACTGTAGCGGTCATAAAGTTCATGCTTGGGCTGCCGATAAAGCCAGCCACAAACTTATTCTTTGGGTAATCGTAAAGCGCCAATGGGGTGTCTACTTGTTGAATAAAGCCGTCTTTCATGACCACAATTCGTGTTCCCATGGTCATGGCTTCAATTTGATCGTGGGTCACATAAATGGTCGTGGCTTTTAAGCGCAAGTGTAATTTAGAGATTTGGGAGCGCATTTCGACGCGGAGTTTCGCATCCAAGTTAGAAAGTGGTTCGTCCATCAAAAAGACTTTTGGTTCGCGCACAATCGCACGACCCAAAGCAACACGTTGACGTTGACCACCAGAAAGTTCTTTTGGCTTACGAAGTAGCAAATGCTCGATTTGCAGAATTTTAGCTGCATCACGGACTCGAGACTCGATTTGGTCTTTAGGGAATTTACGCAGACGCAAACCGAACGCCATGTTCTCATAAACATTCATGTGTGGGTAAAGTGCATAGTTTTGGAAAACCATGGCAATGTCGCGGTCTTTTGGTGGCACATCATTGACCACGCGCTCATCAATTTTCAGTAAGCCATCCGAAATTTCCTCGAGACCCGCAATCATACGCAAAGTAGTGGATTTACCACAACCCGACGGTCCGACGAAAACAATAAATTCGCCATCCACAATGTTCAAATTAAAATCGGTGACGGCTGTGACCTTACCGTAACGCTTATACACATGTTCTAAAGCTACATTTGCCATATTCGTATCCTCTTTAACCCGCGCTCTCTCGAGATGAGCGTGATTCGCTTAAACGAATCGGTTCTCGAGATTTGGGTGTGCCAAGATTGCTTAACGACCGCTACCGCCTATTCGATTATCCGTTTGGACTGTGCAAGTGTACCCTAGAGTGCAGGGTTGATGCAATGTGAGATTTGATTCATTTCAGAGCATCAGAATTAGTGTTTGTAGTTCATATTGGCTCGAGTCTACTCAAATTTAGCCAACCAATTTCTCGAGTTCGTCCACCATACTTTTTAGCACTTCAAATCCGCGCTGCACAGGTTCGGGCTGGTTCATGTCTATACCCGCCAGTTTTAGCACCTCGAGTGGATAATCTGAATTACCCGCACTTAAAAACTGCAAGTATTTCTCAGCCGCCGCTTCTCCTTGCTCTAAAACATCTTTGGCAAGCGCATTGGCGGCAGCAATTCCAGTGGCGTATTGGTAGACATAGAACGGAGCGTACAGATGCCCAAAGTTCATCCAACCAGAACCTAGGCGGGTTTCGTCTATCGTCACATGCCCGCCGTAACCTTCGGATAAAAGCGCCACAAGCCGTTCAGATAAAAACGGCGCGGTAATTGCCCCACCACTTTCGACCCGTTCGTACAATTCGCGCTCGAGTAATGCCAGCGTTGGCATAATAAACAAGTAACGGTGGAAGTTCGAGAATGCCTCCTCGAGAATCGCCAGTTTCATTTCTTTGGTCTCGGCTTTTTTAAGTAAATCTGCCCGTACCATCGCTTGATTAAAATTACTGGCAACCTCGGCTAAGAATAAGCCGTACTCGGCATAAACTGTCGGTTGGGTGGTGCGGGTCAGGTAAGAGTGCATCGAATGCCCAAGCTCGTGTGCCAAAGTAGACATGCTGTACATGTCATCTGACCAGCTTTGGAAAATAAACGGGTGTGTGCCTTGAGCGCCGGATGAAAATGCCCCAGCCCCCTTACCTTCGTTCTGCCCCCAATCCACCCAGCGCTCCTCAAATAAGCCTTTTTGCATGACATCGTGGTAATGCTGCCCAAGTGGTTTCATGCCCTCGAGAATGGCATTACCAGCTTCGGCATAGGTCATCTTTGGACTGGCAATCAACGGCG
>JAYWHB010000328.1:0-3785 GCA_043777915.1 Deinococcales bacterium | reverse complement strand
TTAGTCAAACCGACCTCGAGATGCTTGATACCTTAAGTGTCTCCATTACCACTGCTTTAGAAAATGCCTTGCTGCATGAACAGATTGAACGAAAGGCGAGCGAAATGGAATTTTTGCGCTTCCAAGCCGAACGTGCTGCTCGATTTGACACCCTGACCAATCTACGCAATCGCCGTGCCTTTGACGAGGACTTACAACGCACCTTAGAACGCCAAGGCAACCTAGGTTTTAGCTTGGCGGCGGTTGATTTAACTGGTTTTAAGTTGGTCAATGACCGCTTTGGACACGCAGCTGGCGACCAAGCACTGGCTCGAGTTGCCAAGGTTTTATCCAGCGCACCACCGCACCGGGGTAGAGCGCTACACAAAACCTACCGCACAGGAGGGGACGAATTTATTTTAATCATTCCGCATGAACAACCGCCACTTGAACTCTTAATGCACATCACAAGGGGTGTCGAGAATTTAGATTTTCAAGATGGTTTACAAATTGGCTTAAATGTTGGTCTAGCCAATTATCCCCACGAAGCCAAAGACTTAGACCAATTGCAATCCTTAGCCGATAACCGCATGTACAAAGCCAAAACTGCCGGTAAGCCGTTCTTGATCGAAGATGAACTTGAAGCACCACCAATTCCACGCCGCCGTGCTTCTGATAAAAGCAATCAATAAGCCCTGCTATTGCAACTTGAGACTGCCTACACTACCTTATGGACTTCCAGACTAAACTCGAGAATTTAGCAGAA
This sequence comes from Deinococcales bacterium, assembly GCA_043777915.1. GTDB lineage: Bacteria > Deinococcota > Deinococci > Deinococcales > JAAFIG01 > JAAFIG01. Next base: position 3,040 of record JAYWHB010000328.1, on the reverse strand, counting down.
TTAGCGGTTCGTATTGGCACAAACGTCCAAGTCGGACAGCGCCTAAATATCTATGCGGCACTCGAGACAGTGGATTTGGTGCGACTGATCACCCGTAAAGCCTACCAAGCTGGGGCAGCCCAAGTGGTGGTTTTTTGGGCAGATGAACAGATTGCGCTTGAACGAATTCTGCACAGCCAAGAAGAGTTTTTGACCCATGTGAGCGAAGAGGCACACCGCAATTATGAAGAATTCACCACTCGAGGTGATGCCCGTTTACGCATCCGTACCAGCAACCCCGCTTTATTTGCCCAAGCCGATGCCAAACGAATGCAAACCGTGGCTCATGCCATCAGCACCCGCCATAAACAGAGTGCCGACAAATTCCATTCAAGCATGGTCAATTGGAGCATCGTGCCTTTTGCAGTGCCAAGTTGGGCAGAGGTGGTCTTTACCAAAGAAGCTCCAGAGGTGGCACTCGAGAAACTCTGGGAGGCTGTTTTTATGGCAACTCGAGCCGACCAACCAGACCCTGTGGCGGCTTGGCAACAGCACTTAACGGGTCTCGAGACCAGACGGGATTTTTTGAACCATCAAAAACTGCAAGCCTTGGAGTTCAAATCTCCAGACACCGATTTACGCATAGAATTGCCTTTGCTGCACCGTTGGGAAGGTGGTTCAGCCCAAACCAACAACCCGAATCATGGGCAATCCATTGGCTATGTACCAAATTTACCGACCGAAGAAGTATTTACTGCCCCACACCGACTTGGGGTCAATGGAACAGTCAAAGCCAGTAAGCCACTTTTTGCTCAAGGCAAAATGATTGAGGGCATCTGCATGACCTTTAAGGACGGCAAAGTAATGACTGCTACGGCTACCAAAAACGAATTGACCCTACATCAGATTCTCGAGTTGGATGAAGGTGCAAAACACTTGGGCGAAGTGGCATTGGTGGCAGAATCTTCACCTGTGGCACAAAGCGGTTTGTTGTTTCAAGAAACGCTTTTTGACGAGAACGCAGCTTGCCACATTGCGATGGGCAACGCTTATTCGTACACGATTCGAGGTGGCAATCAAATGTCGCAAGCCGAACTATTGGCAGCCGGTGCAAATGATTCGGCGCTGCATATGGACTGGATGATTGGCAGCCGACAAATGGATGTGACTGGTATCCGAGCCGATGATTCAAAACTCGAGTTGCTATGTGCAGGAGAGTGGGCATTTAAGCCCTAATAATCCTCAAGTATTCTATTTTTATGGATGCCATCTGGGTTGGGGCTGCATATCTAGCTGGTTGGCTTGGCTTAAGGGTCGGGTTTCCACCTTTGGTTGGCTATTTGCTGGCTGGGTTTGCCTTGTACCTCTTTGGGATTCGCACCAGTGATGCTCTACAAAGCCTAGCCGACATTGGCGTTTGGTTGCTGCTTTTTACAGTCGGCTTAAAACTGCGGCTTCAAAACCTGATTCGCCCCGAAGTGCTGGGTGTTGGTGGCTTGCACTTACTTATCTCGAGTGCCGTGATGATTGGGGTCATGGCAGCTTCTTTGGGTGTGGGCAATGCCTTGTATGTGGCGGCTGGTTTGGCATTCTCGAGTACCGTTCTCGCCATTAAATTACTCGAGGATAAACGCGAACTCAATTCTTATCATGGGCGGATTGTGGTCGGGATTCTGATTTTGCAGGATTTGGTGGCGATTGTACTGCTGGTATTTGCGGGGGCAAAACAACCTTCAATTTGGGCTTTGGGAGTGCTGGTACTGCCGCTTCTTCGTCCGCTTGTCCTGCGCTTACTTTCTAAAAGTGGACATGAGGAACTGCTGCTTTTGTTTGGCTTATCCTTGGCATTGGCGGGTGGCACACTGGCTAAAGAAGTCGGGATTAGCCCTGAACTTGGTGCATTGGTCTTTGGGGCAGTCTTGGCTGGGCATGAGCGCACAACCGAACTCAGTCGGGTGCTTTGGGGCTTAAAAGAGGCTTTTCTGGTGGCATTTTTCTTGACCATTGGTCTGGGCGGATTACCACCGTTTGAATTGCTGGGGTGGATACCGATTTTCTTACTGGTGCTGCCCTTGCAAGGCATTTTGTTCTTCTGGTTGTTGTTGCGCTTCGGCTTACGCGCCCGTACCGCCTTTGTGACCAGTGCAGCGCTCTCGAGTTACGGCGAATTTGCCTTAATTGTGGTCAAACCCCTAATAGATTCTGGGCAACTCGAGACTGGCTGGGCGGGTTTACTGGGTGTGATCATCGCTATTTCCTTAGCCATCGCTGCGCCATTTAACCGCGCCGTTCACATGTTGTACGAAAAATTCGAGCCTTGGTTACTGCGCTTTGAAGGCAATCAAGACCACATAGACCGTGAGCCAACCAGTTTAGGTAAAGCCAATTGGCTCGTCATTGGTATGGGACGGACTGGCGGCGCAGCTTACAAGCAACTCGAGGCTTCTGGGCAGCGCGTGATTGGTTTGGACTCTGACCCCGAAAAACTCGAGCGACACCGCGCAAAAGGCAGACGGGTATTGTACGGCGATGCCGAAGACCCCGAATTGTGGGAACAACTCGAGTTACAAGGTTTAAGCGGTGTAATTGTCACCGCCCCAGATTTTGAAGCCCGAATTCGGGCATTAGAGGGCTTAAAACGGCGCAAGTTTATCGGCAAGGTGGCAGTTTTATCGCATCACTCAGAAGAAGAACCCAGTCTCGAGAAAGCTGGCGCGACCCTAGTTTTCAGACCATTTTCCGAAGCTGGCGAACGTTTAGCCCAACGCGCCCTCGAGACGGTTTAAGTAAGCACTGTAGTTTCATAACGAAAGAAAAAACTTTCGTTAATCTTTCGTTTTGTGGTTAATGTCCTTGACAAACGAAAGCTCGAGTCTTTAGACTGACAGAAGTAAAAACAATTTATAAGCGACCTTATCTTCATATCAAATAAGGAATAAAAATCTCATGCTCGAGAATGATTTGCCCGTCAATGTCATCCAACCCTCACCCAACTCGCTTGAAGCTCGTTACCCTCATCCCGCCAAACAGCGCGGGAGAGGGTTGTTCGGTTTGTTTTGTC
>JAYWHB010000327.1:0-10684 GCA_043777915.1 Deinococcales bacterium | reverse complement strand
CCATTTTCATGCTTGGGTTGTTTTTGGCAGTAAGTCAGGAGTAAACCGCCTTTGAGTGCATTGGTCAGTTCGGGTTCTTGGTATTTTTCTACAGCTTTGTAAGCTGCCTCTCTCGAGCAGGCGTTGCTTGGGTCACTCGAGACTCCAGTTGGACAAGCAATTTCGACGGGTGATAAGAATAGACTGGTGCGTAAAGCTGTGACTTTAGCGTTTTTTGGTGCCAAATTGAGTTTGGCGGTTGTGCGGTCTGAACCTTGGTTGGCGGTATTGTTGTAATGAACTTGCAGTACCAAGACCGTACCGGGTTTTAAACTAACCCCAGTACCGCTTGGGTAGGTCACACCGCCAGTTGAACCGGGAACCCAGTTACCCATGATACTAAAGCCCATATTGCCAGTACCACCACCAATACGGATTGGCACACCGGGTCCGCCAAAGCATTCGTAGCCACCGCGTCCATCGGCGGTGTTCTCGAGTTTACGGATTTCAGAGACCATCTGTGGTTCGACCGTAAAAATAATCACATGATGCACCATTTTTTTGTTGCCCGGTACGATGTCGTAACCCGTAATAAAACGTTCGGTGTCTTGTTTGGGGTCTACGATAAAGCAACGGTACTCGTCGGAATAGGCGGGGTTTGGGGTAAAAGGCTTACCAATGTCCATGGTCAAATCGGCATTTTGGATGCGTGCGGTCGGTAAGACCCGTGGTTTAGCGTCGCTTGTTTTGCCCATTGGTGCGCCAGCCCACGCCCAGTTTGCAATTATTGCAATATCGTTATCGGTGAGTTTGGTTTCTCCAACAAATTTGGGGCTGTTGTTACTTGGCTGCCAAGGTGGCATGATTTTTTTCTGTACCGCAAATTGCGAGGCTCGAGCATAACGCACCGCATCGGCAGGTTTCTCGAGACTAAAGGGTGCAATACCACCTTCGATATGACAGCCTAAGCAGTTTTTATCGAGGATTGCTTGGACATCTTTGTAATAGGTTGGTACATAGGATAAAAGCGGGGGTAATGTGGTTTGTTGAAGGTCAGAACGAAACGCTGTGTGATGACCCTTGGTACGGGTTTCGCTGACCAAGGTGTTCTGAGGGCTGAGGGTACGGGCTGCCAATGCGCCGCTTAGAATCACTGCAGTGGCAATTAACCAATTAGGCTTAAACATGTAGCTGATAATACACCCAAAATGTCAGCCTTAAATGTGACTCAATCAAACAAGAGCAGCAATGATGATGGCAACTTCAGTAATTTCTACAATAGCACCGTAAACATCGCCGCTAATTCCACCGTTTAGGCGGCTCGAGGCAAACCATGCAACCGCCAAGGCTGCCAGCACCGCAATAAGTGCCGGTTTAGGCGCTAAGAACACGGCTGGCAGGGCAATTAAAAAACCAACTTTCCAGTTGCCTTCCCGAGACCTCGCGCCAAGGCTCTCATTACGAGCGCTGGGGAACAGGTTCATAGGTATCAACAGTGCGGCTCTGGCAAGCACTGGAGCAAGCAGCAAAGGCAGCCAAGCCTCGAGACTTTGTAAGGCGCTCCATTTGAGGAGAATATGCACCGCGCCCACTGCCAAGCCAAATGCGCCCATATGAACATCGGACAGTATCTCGAGGCGTTGGGCGGGCGGTTTAGCGGCAAGTAAGGCATCACCACAATCCACCAGACCATCAAAATGCAGCATTCCAGTTAAGCCAAACCAGACCGCTACAAGCAGCGCCGCCGAAACTGCACTGGGCAGGCTCGAGAAAAGCAGCATCGCCAAACACAGCAGTACCCCAAGTGTCCAACCAACGGCGGGGTAATAGCCACTGGCGTTTCTAAATTCGCCTTCTTTGACTTCACCAACGTGTGGAAAAGGCAAGGTGGTTAAGAATGTATGGGCTAAGTGCAGACCACGCCAAAGGCTCGAGTTCACGCGCTATTCTACGACTGATTGTGTATTGCTGTGTCTTTTGGTTAGAATCTGTGGCGAAGCTACACATCGGGGATTTTTGGGATTAGGCTACTCTTTTTATTTTTTGGAGGTTGCTAGTGAATGTGATTTTCTTATCCCCGCATTTTCCACCAAATTTCAGGCATTTTGTTCGGGGCTTACGTGAAGCAGGCGCAACCGTGCTTGGTCTGGGCGACGAACCGTTTGATAATTTGCATTCGGATTTACGTGGCAAATTCCATGAGTATTACCGTGTCTCGGACATGGAAAATTACGATGCCTTGGTACGCGGTATGGGGCATCTGACTTTCAGATGGGGCAAAATTGGGCGTTTGGACAGCTTAAACGAACATTGGCTCGAGACCGAAGCCGCACTGCGAACCGATTTTAATATCTCGGGGATTCAATTGGATTGGATTGATAACATCAAACGCAAATCGCATATGAAACAGCGTTTTCGGGAAGCGGGTGTAGCCGTAGCAAGGGGGCAAGTCTGCATCACTGTCGAGGAAACCAAAGCCTTTGTTAAAGAAGTTGGTTATCCGATTGTCGCCAAACCAGATATTGGGGTCGGGGCAGCCAAAACCTATAAAATTACCGATGATTTTGAACTCGATTTTTATCTGCGTGATAAACTGCCGGTTGAGTACATTCTCGAGGAATTTGTTAAAGGCGATATTGTCACCTTTGATGGACTGACCGATAAGAGCGGCAAAATACTGTTTCTTGCCAGTCATCGTTACTCGAGAGGCGTGATGGAAACGGTCAACGAAGACGGCGACATTTATTATCATTCCGAACGGGTTATTCCCGAGCCACTAATGCAGGCTGGCACAGCATCCTTAAAAGCCTTTGATGTCCGCGAACGGTTTTTTCACCTCGAGTTCTTTGAAATAGATGGCAAAATTACTGCCCTAGAAGCCAATATCCGCCCGCCGGGTGGTTTAACGGTGGACATGTTCAATTATGCCAACGACATGGATGTTTACCAAGAATGGGCAAATCTGCTGGTCAAAGGCGAATTTAATGCCAAAGCCGACCGTCCGTACCACACCGTTTATATTGGACGCAAAGACCACCTGCATTATGTTTTAGACCACGCGGCGGTTCTCGAGCAGTACAAACACATGGTTTGTCATCACGAACCAATCATGAGTATTTTTAGTCGTGCGATTGGCAATTACGGCTATATTTTACGGTGTCCAGACCTCGAGCCGTTATTGGCAGCCGCCGAAGAGATTATTAAAAAGCTATGAAGAAAAGGCGAAAGGCGAAGGGCAAAAGGCGAAAGGTTTTTACTTTTACCCTTCGCCTTTTGCCCTTCGCCCCTAGGAGCTACTATGCACATCGAACATCATCAATGGTTTTCTAGTCATCTTGGGCATGACATGCACTTTAAGGTCTACGGACATTATGGGCAACCGATTCTGGTTTTTCCTGCTCAGGACGGGCGTTTTCATGACTTTGAAGGCTTTAAGATGATTGAAGCCTGCAAAGAATTTATTAACGGTGGACGGGTCAAATTTATTTGCATAGACAGCGTGGACTGGCAAACTTGGACCAATAAAGGCGCACCCCCAGCCGAACGGGCTAGACGGCATGGCGATTACGAAAAATATGTGATTAACGAAGTTGTACCTTGGGTGCAAAAACACACGGGTTTAAGCACGTTATGGACAACAGGTTGCAGCATGGGGGCATTACACGCCACCAATTTTTTCTTAAAACGCCCAGATGTGTTTGATGGTTTAATTGCCTTATCTGGTTTATACAGTATGCAAAGCTTTATTGGTGAGTACGGCGACGACAACACTTTCTACAACAGCCCCTTACAGTATTTACCCAATTTATCTGACCCGTGGCATTTAGAGCATTACCGCCGCGCCAAAATTGTTTTTGCTGTCGGACAAGGCAATTGGGAAGTTGAAGCAATCGCCGATACCCAAGCCATGCAGCAATTACTGTCCTCTAAGAATGTCCCTGCTTGGTTTGATTACTGGGGTTACGACGTACCACACGACTGGACTTCTTGGCGCAAAATGATGCCGTATTTCTTAGAGAAAATTCTGTAAATTTCTTCGAGAAGATTTTATAAAAAAGGGGCAGATTAACTGCCCCTTTTGCCTTTTACTCTGCCATGACTTCAATTTCGACCAGACAGGCTTTAGGCAGTCCCTTGACCGCCACGGTGGTACGCACTGGAAATGGCGCAGCAAACTTGGTGGCGTAAACAGTGTTCATGGCAACAAAATCCGCCATATCTGCTAGAAAGACATTGCACTTAAACACATCGGCTAAGGTCTTACCAGTTGCCTCAAGAACCGCTTCTAAATTCTTAAAGACTTGTTCGGTTTGCTCGCTAATTCCACCAGCCACTAAATCGCCAGTTATAGGGTCAAGTGGTATTTGACCAGAAAAGTAAATCACTCCAGATTTGGTACGAACCCCTTGGGAATACGGTCCGATGGCGGCAGGGGCGTTGAGCGAGGCAAAAGTATCTCTTGGCATGGGTGAATCCTCCTAAAATAGTCTATCAGGATTGCAGTTGTTCAAACTCGTGGATTTTACGCACATCCACCGCTACACCGCCACTTGTATCCGGCACATACATACTCGAGAATTTTGCATTCCAAACCACTTCTTCGCACTTGTACGAACCGCGTGCATGAACCCTTTGAAACAACACATCGTCTAAACCATGAATCACAACAATAAATTCGGCTTGGCTAGAATCTAAATCTGCTTCGGTCACACCCCAAAGTGGGCTGGCGGGGGTAATCGGATGCACCACTGTCCAAGCCAAACTAAAAAAAGCCACGGTGCTGCGCTCGAGTGGTAGGTTATAAAATTTTCGGATTCGTTTCCCGTTTACATGCTCGAATCTCGAGAAGCTAACCTGAGCCGTAATTTCAATAATCTCGTTCTTAAAACCGTTCGCTACTCGGAACATCAAGCCACTACCCGTTTGAAATGGGGCAATCAAAGCGTTTTTACTCCATAAAATCCTCGAGTTGGGTTTGGAGAACCTCGAGAAGACCACGCCTGTAATTAAAGCCGCGCCGAGTAACCCCAAGAATGCTTCGATACTCGAGACAATATGGGCAGCGATATTATTGGGGGCAACGTGACCGTAGCCAATTGTGGAGAGCGTTTCGATACTAAAGAAAAACCCGCGCCAAAATAAATCTTCGATTTGGTTTGGGGTACTCATGAACAGTGCATCCTTGCCGCACAGCACATACAGCACTGCAAAAATAAGGTTGATGCCAATAAACCCAGCCGTTAAACTCGAGAAAAACCACCACCAAGACATCGAAATCAGGGCATAGAATGGGTTTATACTCTCGAGTTGCCCAAGTCCAACACGGTGCGAATTAAAACTGCCGTCTTTATTTAAGAAACGGCTTGATTGCTCGGCTTGAACCCTACCAATACCAAGGTCATCGGCTGGAACTTGAATAGGAGCTTCGGATGGTGATACAAACCCAGTTTCAGATGGCGACATAAACCCTTAAACCGAATGCAAGCCGCCATCGGCGAGGTAAACCGAACCCGTCACAAAACTGGCTTCGTCGGACAGTAAAAAGGCAATCACGGGCGCGATTTCTGATGGTCTGCCGTAACGCCTGAGTGGAATGTTTTTCTCCAAGTTTTCGCGCACCGCTTCGCTTTGACCGGGTTTTAGGCTCTCGTCGTAGCCACGCATCATGCTTGAATCGAGCGGACCCGGATTAACGCTATTGACCCGAATGCCCTTGCGTCCAAATTCTGCCGAAGCGCCACGGGTCAGACCAACCACAGCATGTTTAGCCGCATTGTAAGCAATCATGCCCGGTGAACCAATCACCCCTGCCACACTCGAGATGTTGACCACGCTGCCACTGCGCCCCTCGAGCATCAGTTTAATACCGTGCTTTAGCCCCAAGAAAACACCCGTCACATTGACATCCAGCACTTGTTGGAATGCCTCGAGTGGATAAGAAATCACACTGCCCGGCGTGCCACCAATCCCAGCGTTATTGACCAAACCATGCAGCCCCCCAAAACGTTCCTTGGTGGCTGCCATAACCCGAATCCAATCGGCTTCTTGAGTCACATTATGTTCAAGCAGCAACGCATCCGCAATACTCAACTTCTCGAGGGCTGCCATTTTCATGTCGGTCAGCACCAATTTTGCGCCTCGAGAAGCCAGAAGTCTGGCGGTTGCCGCACCAATTTCGCCAGCCGCGCCAGTCACCAGAATCACTTTATTTTGTAAAGACATGGGTCTAGTTTAGCCGATTTTGGGTCGTTGTTGCTCGAGACGATGAATTAACCCACGCAACTGATTGGCTTTGAGTTTTAGTGCTGCCCGATTGACAATAAACCGAGTGCTGAGTTGCAGTAATTTTTCGCGTTCGACTAAACCGTTTTCGCTTAATGTCCGCCCTGTTTCAACAATATCCACGATTGCATCAGCTAGACCCGTCAGGGCTGCCAATTCAATTTTGCCATTCAAGGAAATCACATCAGCGGTCATGCCACGGTCACGCAAAAACCCCCGTGTTGCCCGAGGGTACTTGGTTGCCACCCGCTCGATTGGACGCGAACTGCCTGCCACGGTAATCAAGGAAAACCGATACGAATTACCACCCAAATCCACAGGTTCAAAATTATCCCGCCCAGCCTCGAGAATCCAGTCCTTACCGACCACCCCACAATCCGCCACACCAACATCCACATAGACTGGTACATCTGGGTCTTTAACCAGCAGCAGCGTGAGTTCTGGGAATTCAAAACGCAGACTGCGCGAATCATCCAAGGTTGGAATCTCGAGACCTGCTTGGCGCAAAGCATCCAAAGCAAATTTCTTACTGCGTTCACCACTGGGAATGGCAATGGTCAGCATATTTCTCCCAATCCCACATTTGCCCCATCTGAAAGGCGAATCACGGTGTTCTCGAGAATAATATACGGCACGCCCCAGGCTCGAGCCGCTTCCTCGAGTTCGCTTTGATTGTTCGTCCAGGCTTGAATCACCCGTTTACCCTGTTTGCGTAAGTCACGGGCGGCAGCGTTTGAAGTGCTAATCGCTATCGCCGTCTCGAGGCTTGGGGATGCACCAAGAGCAGTCATCAGGCGCTCGAGTCCGATGGCAAAACCAACGGCGGGCAGGGTGGTGTTATAGCGCCCGCCACCACACAAGGGCTGTCCAAAATCCGGGGTATAGGCTTGGAAAATCACACCAGTATAATAATCAAGACCTCTGGCAATTCCAAGGTCAAATAAGAACCGTTCTGGTGGCAATAAATTGGCAACTGAACGAACATTATCTAAGGCAGCTTTGGCGGCATCGTTAATGGCAATGTCTTCGGCTTCCTCGAGTACCCGAATATCGCCGTACAAATCTATTAAACGCAGGACGGCTTGTTTGATTTCTCCCGTAATTTTATAGGTCTCGAGATGGGCTTGTAACTCTGGCGCGTTCTTGCGATGAATGGCGGTGCGAAGGGTTTGGATTGCGTCTGGCTCGAGATTAGTGGCTTCTAAGACCGCCCGCACAAAGCCCGGATGACCAATTTCTACGGCAGCTTTAGGAAAACCCACACTGTCTAGGCACTCGAGGGCTAAGGACAGAATCTCGGTATCGGCAAGTGGGGTGTCCACACCGAGCAATTCCGCCCCAACTTGGGTGTATTCGCGTTGTCTGCCAAGTTCGGCATCTCGAGTTCGCACCCAGAGTGTGCCACTGTAGCGCAGCCGCACGGGGTAAGTCGGTTCAGGCAGGGTTCGTACCAGATTGGCAACACTGGTGGTGTACTCGCCACGCAGCATCAGCACTGTGCCGTCTCGGTCTACGAGCTTAAAGCCTTTGTCTGCAAGCGGATGAACTGGGTTAAAAACTTCTAAAGCTGGGGTTTGCACAGGGTCAAAGCCCCACAGGTGCAGCACCCGCTCGAGCTTAGAGCGCAAAGCCTCGCGCCAAGTTTCGTCTTTGGGGGGGTAATACCGTGTTCCGTCAGGGATTAAACGCACATGAAGATTCTAACGCGACAGAAGGGCTGGTTCAAATTTATATAAGGTCTGGGCTTGACAATCCATTATCATTATGCTATAACCATAAACGACACACTCGAGTGTCAAAGCAGCATACTAGGCAATCAAGCAATTTATTCACAGAGAACAGCAAGGAGAACAGATTATGGCTCGAGGTATCAACAGTATTATTTTAATTGGCGCATTGGTTCGGGATGCAGAACTTCGCTACACCCCCAATGGCGCTGCCGTTTTATCCTTTACCGTGGCAGGAGACAGCACCATCACTGACAGCACAGGCGAGGTTCGCAGTGTGGCTTGGTATCACCGTGCCGAGTACATCTCGAAGAATGCCGAAAGCATGGCAGAAAGCCTCAAGCCGGGTGTTGCACTACTGCTCGAGGGCAAACTCGAGTACCAAGCATGGGAAAATGACCTTGGCGAGAAACGCAGCCGAGTGGTACTGCGGGTGAATCAACTCGAGATGCTGAAAGAATCCAGCACCGAGCGTTTAACCGCCGACCGTACTGGCGGTTACAGACTGCTCGAGGGGGTCAACCGCGCCGTGATTGCTGGCAACCTTACCAAAGATGCGGTGCTGCGCCACACCAGCAGTGGCACACCCGTCACCAGTGTTTCGGTAGCGGTCAATGAATCTTGGAAAGATGCCAGTGGCAACTGGCGTGATAAAGCCCATTATTTGGATATCACACTTTGGGGTTCTTTAGCTGAAAGCGCCGCGATGTTGCCTAAAGGCACACCAATTTTTGTGTCTGGGCGGCTCGAGTCGGATTCTTGGACGGACAGCGCTGGGCAAAAACGCTCTAAGTTACAAATCAGTGCTGACCGTCTCGAGATTCTCGAGCGCCGCGCCAGCAGCGAAAGCACTGCCGAAGCACCTGCCGAGGACATTCCATTTGAAGCCCCACCTGTGCGCCGTCAACGTCAAGCTCGGTCTGCATCGGCTTAAGTATATGCAGCGCATTCATAAGGGGGGCTTATTCGCCCCTCTGGTTTTTATATCGCCGCTTGTACCGCACACCAGTCTTGAACGCACCGCCAAAAACCTTGAAGCGATTGGCAGACAAATGCTGGAAACTCGGGTTTTTCATCTGGTACTGGCGCTTAGCCCTAAACAAATCGAAATTCTCGAAGTCAGTCATTACCCACCTGTCGCGCTTTGGCTGGATGGTTGTGTCCCAATCCTGCTCGAGCCTCGAGAACTGAGCGTGTGGCTGACCATGCCCAATGCCCAAGCCGAGATTCGCTGCTTGCATGGTGTTCTCGAGGTGCGGATTCTCGAGGAATACAGGTTTTAACGGCTCTCCTCATTTTTTTAGGGCAGAATAGTTTTATGAAAACAACTTTGGTTTTTGTGGGTGCGGGGCTGCTTGGTTTGGGTTTGGCGCAGAACACCAATGGCTTTAGCGTCATTCGTACTTCGGGTGTCAATAATCAGATTGTCACCACCGAATCTTTGGCTCGAGGGGCAAGCCTGAAAATGCGTTGTGTTGGAACTCGAGTCGAAGTCGTCCTTGACCCCAAAGTCAATTTGAACCGTGAGCAATCGCCGCTTGTTGCTTGGCAATTTGATGGCGGTACGCTGCGGCAACAACGTTTTGGGTTTGAACCCGAAAGTGGTTTGTTGCTTTTACCGCAAAATGCAACTGTTCCTTTCTTGGATGGTCTTGCCAAGTCCAATCAAACCCGAATGACCATGCCCGAAAAAATCAACTTGGCTTGGAGCGCCACCTTTAACACCACGGGTTTTCGTGAGGCATATGCCGAATTACCTTGTAAGAACAGTGTTGTTTTGGGGGCTGCTCCGCTTAATACCATGACCCCAAACCGTGTGATTGACCCGACGGTGGCGTTTATTGCGCCACTCGAGTTTGCCAAAGCCTTTGGTGGGCGTTTTGAACCCGAAAATGGCAAACTGGCTTGGGAATACAACGGCATTAAATTGTTGCTCGAACGTGGTAGTACCACGGTGCAGAATGTCTTTGCCAACACCAGTCTCGAGTTACCGCGTCCAGTGCAAGTGCTTGGTGGGCGCACTGTTGCGCCAGTGCGTTTGATCAATGTTTTTAATTGCAAATTAGCCCAGACTAAACCAACCGATGCAATGCTTAAAATTACTTGTGGGGCTGGTGCAACCCTACTCGAACGAGATTTACCACGGTATTGATGTAGAAGTTGTGAAGTGGCTATTTTTATAGCGGCTTGATTTAGTTGTTCATCACACCATACAAGATGTTTTTAATACAGGCTCGAGGACTTCATCAAATCCCCTCGAGCCTTGCGTTTTTTCTACACTTGCAAAGCGCAAACTATTCCCTAAGCAAACGGGAAACACCCACGCTTAAGGAGAACAATATGAAAAACTTAAAACTCGCCGCCCTTGCCCTCGTCACCGCTTTCTCAGGTACTTTCGCCAGTTTAGCCTTTGCACAAACCGCCAATTGGCAAACCACAGCAACCGTGGATATTTTTGCCACTTCTGAAAGCAGCTTTGAAATCAATGCCATGAGCCTGATTGATAACTCGCAGTTGATTCGTTTGCAATATGGTTTCTTAGCCCTAGACCAAGTGATTAAAGTTAAAAGTATTGTCGCCCCAGATGCCCTAAAAGTCAGCATGGACGAATGCAGCCTAGGCACAGACAGCAATGGCAATCCAAGCCTCAAATTTATCTTCGACCTCGAGAGTACCAACAGTTTTGGCACATACCC
>JAYWHB010000326.1:0-3788 GCA_043777915.1 Deinococcales bacterium | reverse complement strand
GACTCGAGACCCACAACCACAACTGATGCGATGCGAAGTGTGTACTGCCCCGATTTGAGGCTGTAATCCCTCTTGTTGGCGAGGAGGATGTTCGGTGCAGGAAGAATTACTACATGCCCACAGGCTTTGTAAGTTATGCAGGAAAACATGTCCTCGAGTTGGTTGCGGAGAACGACCATCTGGTTTTTTTGCCAAAGCAAGCGACATCAAAAAGCCACGCAGGGCTTGAGAATAGTGTTTGTCTGGGAAAAGAACTTGCTCGAGGGCAGTTGATTTTGTGGCACGAACAGCGCCGTTAATTTCGATACAAGCATCGCGTAAACCATCTACGGCTTCAATTTGTCCTAATGCCTTTGCCAAAGATTCTGACACTGTACTGGATGCTTGTTTTTTGACTCCCAACGATTCTGTCAGTGTTTGCATCGCAGCTTGGGCTTCTTGTGGACTGATAGGCTGCATGGTTTGGGTGGCATCGGCTTGTATTGAAGTGGCAAATTCGTGAAAAGCCTGTTGATGTTGTTGCAGATGCTGATGACTTCCTTTTTTTGGTGCAATCTGTTCACCACCAATCACGGTGAACGAATCGGGATTGCGTCCAAAGAAATCACTCAAGAAACGTCTACCAATACTGTCGTCCTCGAGACTTGCAGAAGTGCTAATAATTCGCAGCTTTGGCGAATCTGGGGTCAACCCCAAACGATGTAGTAGCAACTTTAGAATATATGAAACCTCTGTACCTGGTGTGCCACGATAAGCATGTAATTCATCTATAATAAGGTGAAAGACACGTTCAGGACGATTGGGTTCTTGCAACCATGTTTTGGTTTGTTGCCAGATGTCGTTCTCTACTTCACGCATTAACATGATATTTAGCATTGAATAATTTGTGATAAAAATGTCTGGGGGTGAGGCTTGCATATCCCAACGTGACCACATTTCACCACTTTCGACTCGAGGGAAGTGATGCAGCAACTCGTGGTCAAAATCGGCTTGACTTCGTGCAGCTTGTTCAATCGCAAGCCATTGTTTATCAAGGTTTTGTAACTCTTTTTGGAGTTCTTGGATTTTTGTTGTGTTAGGTTTACTGCCAGACATTTGTTTGCCTGGTGTTGGGGTCAGGGATGTATAGCGTCCAAAAGTAATTCTGTTCCCACCTCGGTTTGTATCCAGCCATTGAATCACTGTCTGACTGTCTAAAGTACGTCTAAGTCGTCGGAGTTGATCTTCGACCAGTGCATTGAGTGGGTAAAGAATCAAACCTCGAATGGCAGCAGGGCGAGTTATGTGTGACCATTGATCGATGGTGCGGCGAGAAGTATCGTTACGCCACCAGTACCGCTCTTGAGCAATAGGATTGGCAGGATTCCACAATTTTGATTCGGCAGCAATTTGGGCAAGTAAAGGCAGCAAAAAACTTTCGGTTTTACCTGAACCAGTCCCTGTTGTCACGACCACATCACGTTTATGAACAATCGTTTGCTGAAGACTTTCCCATTGATGTTGATAGAGGGTATTTTGTCCAATCAATTCACTGGCAAGGAAGTTCAGGTCTTGATACCCTAGTGGCAACAATTCAGAGGCTTGTTGCAATGTGAAGCCCGAAGTTGGATAAATAGCAACAGGTTCGATTAGTGGAGGTATTGAAATAATATTGTTTTGCAAAAGTTGTCGGCGCTCTGTGTCCAACGATGTATAGCGCAAGGGGAAAGCACTTTCAATGTACATCCTGTAAATAAGATCGAGCCTCTGATGTGCGCCAATAATATCGTTCATGTTTTACTCCACCTTTAAGCTCAACTTGTGTGCCAAACCTTGAATAAGTTTGGTCGTGATATTTTCGTAAATCAGCCAACCGCGCTGCCATTGAGGTAGTTGTCCACTGAGAAGCACCAAGACCCGTTCGTACAATTCTGGAAACCTTTGTTCGGCAAGGATAGCCAATTTTTTTGTTTTAACATCATATTTGACAGCGCTCAATTGGTGTTGAGTTTGCAAGGTTAAAAAGCGCAGACCATACCAATCAGCTCGGCAAAACGTTTGTGTCTCTTGCTGGTAGTAAAGTGTCATTTTAGGGTTACTTTTGAGATTTGAAAGAAAAAATTGGTACATTCCGGAAGTATTGACATGACTCACCTTCTCGAAGGTTGAACCTTGGGTGAATTGTCGCACTTCAAATCGCTCAAGATGCGGGATTTTTAAGGATTCAAGCTGATCTTGCCATTCAATCAAAGAGGGCATATTAGTAAGCCATTGTTCTTCTGCGTCTACTATTTTTACATTCTTAGGTAGTTGCTCGAGGCTGCTTGAAGTTGAAGGTTTCCAATGAAGGCGGTTTGGACTGTTTCGGCTGCTGAAAGGCTGAACCTCACCCAGTTCGGTGAGCTGGTCTATGATGTCTTGAGAACGTTGCCCGAGGTAGTCAAAGCCTGTGTTTTCGTTGCCTACAAGCATAGGCGGATTTATTGACCAATGACTGCCATCGGCTGAGGTCTCGAGGTAGCCAAGCACTCGTAAATTCCGTAGGACTTGTCGTGGTTTTTGCTTGAATTGAAGGAACAGAGTTGTGTTTTGAAATATCTGCCAAGAACCTGCGCCAACGGCTGAAAGCCAGTTCAACAAATCTTCCCAAGGGGCAGGATTGATGTCCTCGATTTGGCTTTCATTACTTTGATCAAAAGGGTCTTCAAACAGTGCAAAATTGACAGGATGGTATTTTAATCGTTGCCCATAATGTTGAATTTCAAGGTCGCTTGAGACCAGTTTGGTAATTTCTGATAAGTAGCAATCTTGAACTGGATTACGAAAATAACTAAGTTGAAACAAGGTGTCTTCAACTTCTTCTGGAATTTGACCAAATTCTGCTCCATCGATACCGATAAAGAAATAAAACTCACCTCGAGCCTGTTTTTCGATTCTCAATGAAGCAATCCACTGATGCAGATGGTGGCGAGTAATCTGATGCCCTATGGCTTGGATCATCTCGACTCTTCTTGCCACTGTGCGAAAACCTCGATACCAACGAGGAAAACGCATGGTTTGTGTGGTTGAAGTTGAGGTATGGTCGGTCGGTGTAACCACACTTGGGCGAGAGGATGGTTTGTTCATACAGTACCCTCCGACTCCCAAATTGCCCCTTTGATTCTATGGCGACCCGTTTGTAAAGCCTCGAGAGAATGCTGCTCTGATGGTTCAAAATTAATCCAATCTTTGATGGTCACAAAACGCTCAGTCCAGTGTCCCTGACTTGATACTCGGAGTTGAAATCGTCCGATTTCTGACCAGTCTAAAGCACATTCTTGACCGGTAGTGATGGTTAAGTTCAGGACTGCTTCTTGTTCTGGCAAGCGCATAATGGTCAACTCTGCTTCGTGGTCAAAAGCAAAAACCGTTACTTTTGGACCATAACCAACCAACCAACTCCCTTGGATTCGTAGCCCTCCGACTAAACTTAACCCGATTTGCAAGCGTGGCTTGAGTGCTTCTACTAACTTGGAATCAACTACGACTTCTGACCAGTCTTGCGCTAAGGTCATGCAGTTTCTCAATTCCACCCAGTCACCAAAACTTGTTTGAAAAGGGTCTGCCATCCAATTGATATAGCCCTCAGAGCGAAGACGTTCAAACGCGGGAAGTTGTTCTGCTCGAGTGAACACAAGATAGGGTAGTCCAAGTGTTGGTTGTGTCCAGGTGGCAAAATCAGCAGATT
Source organism: Deinococcales bacterium (assembly GCA_043777915.1). Taxonomy (GTDB): domain Bacteria; phylum Deinococcota; class Deinococci; order Deinococcales; family JAAFIG01; genus JAAFIG01. The sequence continues at coordinate 82 of JAYWHB010000326.1, read as the reverse complement.
CGGGTGAATTTAGATCTGATACAAGAATCCAAAAATCTTTTTTTGGGAAGACCAATTCGTTGACCACCGAACTACCCATCAC
>JAYWHB010000325.1:0-3804 GCA_043777915.1 Deinococcales bacterium | reverse complement strand
ATAAAGCCTCGGATGCCACCCTGCAACGCCTAAAACTCGAGTGTCCGTGGTTAAAAGTTGGCATGGGCATATCGGGCGAAGCTGTCCTAGCTAAAACTGCGCCCGCCAAAAAACCGTGGGAGGGTAAGGCAAAAACCCCTCGAGTGGAGAATTAAAATGGCAGAGTTGCTTGGTGTGCCAATTGTTAATGCCACACTCGAGGCTTGGGCAAAAGTCTTTGTGTTTGAACTCGAGAAACAACTTTGGGTGGAGTCGTGAAAACAACTTTTGTTAGTTTAAGCCTTCGCACCGTCCTAGTGCTTTTTGTGGCTGCCATTACCTTGTTTCCGATTATTGGAATTGTCTATTTTCTGATTTCCACAGGTACATTTCGCTTTGAAGCATGGCTGCCAATTTGGATGGTCTTGGTAACGCTGTTTTCAGTGCTGAACGGAATTATTGTTTCCAATACTTTGCTTAAACCCATTTTTGTGTTGCGTGACGAATTAAAAAAACTAGCCAATCGCAAAGAACGCCTTGCCAGTCTCGAGATTGATGCGGGAACGGAACATCCCATCGAGGTGCGAACCCTGCGCCAAGCCTTTGCCAATCTGCTTGAGGCGCTGCGTGAAGAAAATCAGAAACGCGGCGCGTTTATGGCAACGCTGGTACATGACTTAAAAACCCCGATTATTGCAGCCAACCATGCCCTAAGTGCGATTGAATACAACGACGCACTGACTAAAGCTGAACGGGTGATGTTGGTTAAGAGCATTCAAAACGAAAACGAGGCGCTGTTGGCGTTGGTGCAAAAAATGGTGGATGCCAACCGTTTTGAACGTGATGATGTGCAGTTGCAACTCGAGCCAACTGATTTACGCTCAATGACAGAAATTCTTATTCAACGCCTTTTCAATCAAGCCAAAGAACGTGGTATTACCATATCACTCGAGGGCAACGGGGCTGCTTTGGTGGCTAAAAAAGAACTTGAACGGGCATTGCAGAATTTACTCGACAACGCGATTCGCTATGCCCAATCTAAAGTAATCATCAAAATTGAGGATGCTCGAGTGACTGTGACCGATGATGGCGCTGGTCTGCCAGCCAACTTAGAGCAACTCTGTAAGCCTTTTAATTCCGAACGGGTGCAGATGGCAGGGCGTGAGTACACCAGTGGTACGGGCGGCTTGGGTTTATTTATCGTCTCGAGAATAGCCGAGTTGCACGGCGGAACTTTGGAGCATCTACCCACCCTATCGGGGGCTAGTCTTTCGGTTCGCTTACAAAGCACGAATGGTGGTGTATCTTAAGTAAATGCCCTTAAGAGTCATCATTGTTGACGATCACCCACTTTTTAGGGTTTGACTAAGTTATGCCCTCAAAGCCCTCGAGTTTGATGTGATTGCCGAAGCAGTAGACGGGGCGGATGGTCTACGGCGTTGTCTCGAGTTACGCCCAGATGCGGTGCTGCTCGATGCCAAAATGCCCAATATGGATGGTTTAGAGGCGTGTCGGCAAATTCATGCAGCCTTACCAAACACCCGAATTTTAATGCTGACTACTTTTTCCGAGGCTGCCCTAGTGCAAGCTGCCAAAGACGCTGGCGCAATTGGTTTTGTCTCCAAAGACACCGAAGCCCCGCGCCTAGCTGATTTAATCCGTAGAGCCGTAGCAGACCCTACATTTATGATTTTTCCAAAAATAGATTTACCAAAACTATCCAACCGTGAACTCGAGGTACTAAGAAGTATGGTACTCGGTAAAAGTAACAAAGAAATCGCCAAAGAACTCGGGCTTAGCCCAGACACCATCAAAGACCATTTAGAAAATGTCTACCGTAAACTTGAAGCCCAAGACCGTGTAACCGCCAGTCAACGCGCTCGAGATTTGGGATTTGTGTAAAGAAGGCGAAGGGCAAAGACAGGCAAAGGGCGAAGGTTAAAGGGCAAAGGTAAAACCCCTTCGCCTTTCGCCTTTTGCCTTTCGCCTCTAATGCTTAAAGTGTCTCGAGCCAGTGAAAACCATCGCCACACCAAGCTCGTCGCAAGCCGCGATGACTTCAGGGTCTCGTTTTGCTCCGCCGGGTTGGAGAATGGCGGTCACGCCAGCTTTTGCGGCTAGACGCACTACATCATCAAAGGGGAAGAAGGCTTCGGAGGTCATGACTGCGCCAACCGCTTTTTCGCCAGCGTTGATGAAGGCGCGTTCGGCTGCCCAGATTCGGCTGACTGCGCCAGCCCCTAAGCCCACGGTGACACCGTTCTTGGCAATCACCACATTGTTGCTTCGGGCGTGCTTGCCAATATAGAAGGCAAATTCAAGGTCTTGCCATTCTTGCGGAGTCGGTTGGCGCGTTGTAACCGTTTGGGGTTTCAGGTCTGCCCAGATTCTCGAGTCACGGTTTTGGACTAAAAAGCCACCAGTTATTTGTTTGTACTCGAGGCTCGAGAATTGGTTTTTTCCTGCTTGTAAGACCCGTAAATCTGGTTTTTTACTTTTGAACCACTCGAGCGCTTCTGGGGTAATTTCTGGGGCGATTAAAACCTCTAAGAATGTGCCTTTGGTACTCATGGCGACTTCTAAGGTCACGGTACGGTTCAGGGCGACCACACCGCCAAAGACCGATAGCGTGTCAGCATCCCTTGCAGATTCCCAAGCGAGTTGGGTATTTTCGGCTAAGGCAACACCGCAAGGGTTGGCATGTTTTACCGCCACACAAGCTGGACTCGAGAATTCGCTGACCAATTGCCAAGCGGCATCGGCATCGGCATAATTGTTGTAACCCATCTCTTTACCAGATAGCACCGTGGCATCCAGTACCGCGCCTTGTTCGTGACCAAAACGGTACAGGGCAGCTTGTTGGTGTGGGTTTTCGCCATATCGCAAGGGTTTTGTGTGGCTTAACTCGAGCGGTTGCTGTTGGTTAAAAGTCTGAGCCGATAAATACGTGGCAATGGCGGCATCATAACTGCTGGTGTGGGCAAAGGCTTTACGGGCAAGATTTTGACGAGTTTCTAGGTCTGAACTAGGATTCTCGAGAATACTTGGGTAATCGCTTGGGTCTACAACAACAATCACATTGAAGAAATTCTTTGCCGAAGCCCGAATCATCGCAGGACCACCAATGTCAATGTTCTCGAGCGCTTCATCTAAGGTCACGTTTTTAGCAATTGTTTCGCGGAATGGGTATAAGTTGACGCAGACCAAATCAAAGCGTTCTATGCCGTGAGTCTCGAGTTCACTGTTGTGTTCAGGCGTGTTCCTTGCCAGAATTCCAGCATGGATTTTTGGATGTAAGGTTTTGACTCGTCCATCTAAAATCTCTGGGAAACCAGTCACATCCGAGACATACTGCACTGCCAATCCCGCTTTTTGCAGGCTCGAGAACGTCCCACCTGTGGAGACCAAAGTAAAACCCCTTGCAATTAAACCAGAAGCAAATTCGATTAAACCAGATTTATCGCTAACACTCAGTAACGCCCGCATCGTAACCTCTTTTGGAGCGACCCAGGCGAGCGATCTTTTATAAGCCTTGATTTCCCCACGGATTGCCCGTGTTCTTCGCCAGTTATCAAAGCACAAAAATTGTACTCGAGACCTGAATACTTGGCTAGGGACATCACCAAATTCTACAGACATCCAAATGGTTTGGTAAAAGCGTATACACTATTGTATGAAAAACTTAAATCGTCGGAATTTCGTTAAAGTCCTCGCGGCTGCACTACCTGTTGGTGTGGCAATGGATTTAGGTTCTCGAGCCATACATCAGTACCCATGTCGGCAGTATGCAGGATTGGGCGGCGATGAAAGAGCAATTTGAGACTA
>JAYWHB010000324.1:0-10813 GCA_043777915.1 Deinococcales bacterium | reverse complement strand
GCACCACCGCCACCACCAAATGGACTGCCCCCGCCCGAACTACCAATCACGGTTTGGAAGGCTTTGACCTGTCCTGCTTTGCGTAACTCCTCGAGTTTGGCTTCAATCAGTTTGCTGTTTTCGTTAATCCGAGCGAGGCGCGTTCCATCTTTGAATTTTAAGCTGACTTCGGCACTGACCGCTTCGCCACCACCGACAAAATTGGTTGGGATTCCAGTCACCAAAGCACTTGTGCCAATCAGTAAAACCACGGCTGTAATTAAGACAATCGCTTTATGCCCAGTCGCCCAAGTGATGGCAGCGCGGTAGCCACGCACAAAGGCATCTTCGCCAGTATCTTTTGGGGCGGTTTTTAAGAATAAACTCGAGAACAATGGAATAACCGTAAATGCCACGACCAAACTTGCCAGAATCGAGTAAGTCACAGCCAATGCCAATGGGCGGAAGAACTCACCAGCAATACCGCCAACAAATGCCAAGGGGAGAAACACCGCAACAGTTGTAATCGTACTGGCAGTAATTGGGGCAATCACTTCCCTTGAACCTTCATAAGCGGCTTTCAGTGGGGTGTCGCCTTCGGCAAGTCGGTGATAAATGTTTTCAATCACCACAATTGCGTCGTCAATTACCCGTCCAATCGCAATCGCTAAACCACCTAGGGTCAGAACATTCAGGGTAAAACCTTGAACCCCTAAAAACAACAAGCCAACCAGAATCGAAAGTGGAATGGAAATCGCGGTAATTAGGGTACTCCGCAGGTTACGCAGGAACAAAAAGACCACCAGCACCGCAAATAAACCACCCAAAAAACCTTCTTTAATCAGCGACTCAACACCCTTGGCAATCGGTTCACCTTGGTCTGATAAAATCGTGATTTTGCCGTCTAGGGCTTTCTCGAGGGCTGGCAGTTCTTTTTTAACAGCATTCGCCACAGTTAAAGTATTGCCTTGTTGAGTTTTGAAAACACTTAGACCAACGGCATTGACACCATTTAAGCGAGTATAGGACTTCGGATCTTCGGTGGTCAGTTCAATTTTAGCGATTTCGGCAAGGGTAACAGGCACAAGTTTGACACTTGAGGAAGCACCGCCACCAAATCCAGAGGGTGCGCCACCGCCAGAGAATCCACTTGGAGCGCCTGTTGGTGCGCTAAAACCACTTGGGGCAGCACTGGCGCTTGGCATTTGGAAAGCACTTGCAGCACTTGTACTTGGCATTTGGAAACCTGTTGGAGCGCCAGTCGGAGCGCCGCTTGGCATTTGGAAACCGGCAGGGGGTTGACCAGTCATGCCACTTGGAGCTTGACCTGTTGGAGCTTGTCCAGTAAATCCGGCTGGCGGTTGACCCGTAAATCCTGCTGGCGGCTGTCCGGTGAACCCTGCTGGTGGTTGCCCTGTAGCGGCATCGGCTGGTTGCCCTGTTGGTGTGCCACCATCTGGGCTGGCTGCTGGACGTGGCGCTTGGGCAGCTTTTAAGGCGGCTGTAGCTTTGGCATCGGCGGCGGCGGCTTTTGCCAGTGCTTGCCCTGCGACAGCATTGGCTTGACCCGCAGCTTGGGCTGCTCCTGTCGCAATTCCTCGTGCGGCGGCGGCTTGACCAAGGGCTTGACCCGCTAAGCCCGTAGCCTGACCCGCAGCCTGTGCTGCACCCGTGGCAATACCACGGGCTGCACCCGCTTGACCAAGAGCTTGTCCGGCTAAACCTGCGGCTTGTCCAGCCGTTTGCAGCGCAGTACCCGCCAACTGCGCCACGCCTTGAAGCGCTTGGGCTTGCGCTCGAGCCGCCGCAATTTGGGCATCGCGGGCTTGCTTAGTCAGTTTCTCGACTTCTTTGGCATCGGGTTGGGCAGTTACGACCACACTTGCCAAGGAAGCCACGCTTTGAGCGACACTCTCGAGTTTAACTGGAACATTTAAGCCGCCGTCTTGGACACTGCCAACCGGAAAAGCAAGGCTCGAGGCTCGAATGGCTTGGTTAATGGCGTTGGCATCGAGTTTGTACTTGCTGAGTTTTTGGGCATCGAGAGTAATCCGAATCTGGGCTTTAGGTGCGCCGGTCACATCCACCCTCGAGACCCCACCGATTCCCTCGAGTTTAGGCAGCACCCGAGCATCTACCCGAGTTTTTAATTGGGTCACTGGGATGTTGCTCGATAAGGCTAAACGCATTACGGGGGCATCACCAAAACGAATCGCACTGACACTTGGGTCTTGGACACCATCAGGGAAATTGGTGCGTACTCGGTTGACGGCTTGTTGAATCTGCGATTCTTTTTCGCGTAAGTTTGCTCCGAAGGCAAAGTTTAAGACCACCACCGAAACACTTGGGCTGCTGGTACTCGAGATACCCTCTAAGTCAGATAAACCCTGCAAAGAGGTCTCAATGGGGCGTGTAACCTGAGATTCAACAATTTCAGGACCCGCCAAGGGATACGCCGTAATCACCGTAATGACTGGGAAACGAATCTCTGGCAATAATTCTTGTTTGATATTAAAGCTAGTAAAAACCCCAGCCAGCAACACCAAAACCGTCACCAGTACAAGTACACTGGCATTTTTTAGGGAAAATTTGATTAACCAATTCATAAATAACTCCTGTTAGCTTTTGTTTTGCCTGTACTCGAGCATTCTGCCGAGTATGGTTTGGTACATTCGTTCTAATAACTGCAATTCGGTTTGGTTCATCGCGTCCATCGAGATGCGGTACTGGTTCATTAAATGGGTGCGGATTTTGGTGACATACTCGAGTCCAGTGTTGGTCAGTCTTACGCGGACAATGCGGCGGTCTTCTGGGTCGGAAATGCGCTCTAAGGTCTGGCGTTCGACCAAGGCATCTACTAAACCTGTGACACTCGAGGGCGGGATGGCGAGGATTTCGGTCAATTCACGCATGGTTTTACCCTTGGCGTTGTCGAGTTCATCTAAAATCATCCAATGCGAAAGGCTTAACTTATCGCGTCCTAAACCCTCAATAAACATTTGTCTGCCATGGTGCGAAATTTGGTGCAGCAGGGTAACGATGTTACTCTCGAGCAAGTCTCGCCCCTCTGGTGGCAAGACCCGTGTGTCTGGGGGGTCAAGTGTAGTTCGAGATACGATTTTTTCATAGTCCGAATCATTCATACTTTAAATAATACGAAACTCGAAATATATTAACCATGAAGTACCCCACAATTTTAGTATTCGGGGTACAATAAGCCCATGAGAGGCTTGGCACTCAAAATATTCAGATGGTGGTGCGCTTTTGTCGCCCACTGGTTCAAGCATCAACCCAAAACACCAAGCAAAAACCACAAGCTCAAAAGCACCGACCGACATGTCAGCCGTCTACTCGAGAACATCGGGGTTCGCAACCGCACCGACCTTGTAAAACTAGGCGCACTCGAAGCCTACCAGCAACTGATAGAGGCGGGGTATCAAGTCAATTACAACCTTGTCCTTGAATTACACGGTCTGATTACCGACCAGAGCATCGAAGACATCCCAGATAAACAAATCGCTTATCTGCTCGAGGAAGCTGCCGCTTTGCGACACACCGTTCGTTAAGCCAAATGCTTGCTCAAAATAAACTCGAGCGTTTTTAAGTTAAACGCAACCAACGTACCATGCGACCAAATTTCTTGCTTTGGTAAGCAATTTTAACCCATTGCTCGGTTTGTGGACTTAGGAAATCGGATTCACCAAAAATCTCGAGAATCAGCACTGTATCGCCGCGAATGATGTACGAATTGGTCTTGGCACTTTCTTTGGGTGCTGTATACAAAAACATTTTCTTGGAAATAACACGTTTGACCACACCACCCGTTTCACTTTCATCTTCAAGACTCGAGGAAATAAGTTTACCTGCTTTGTTATACTCGAGAATCTGCGTCACATAAGCTAAGTCGTCGCTAAAACCCAGTAATAATTTAGGGTTACGGGCGCGAAATTTATACGGTTTACCATTATCAAACTTATAATCTAAGCCGTACCAAGCTGGTCCACTGCGACTGTTGGTAATGAGAATCTTATTTTTTGTGTCAAAACTTGGATTACCCACCGAAAAACCATCTTGGGGAATCAGCACAAGTTTTTTGAGTTTTGGGTCGTACCGATGCACATCATAAAAAATGTTGACACCATTGTACCCAATGCCGCTCGGTATACCCACGTCATTAAAACCATCAAAGTTAAAGTCATCTACCAGCACATCACCTTGGGCTGGAGAACCAGAATCATCTATTGTCTCGAGGGCAAATTGTTGTACAGCACTACCAATTTTTACCTCAAGTTGCTTTTTACTCCGCACAGCTTTTAAGCTCATCATCCCAGCTTGACTCGAGATTGGCGCAGTCACATCAAAATCTTTGGTCAATGAAAAACTATTTTTGGCTTCGCGTTGCGCCAACGCCAAGGAAAGAACACCAAAAACTGCCACAGCACCAAGTAATCTCGAGGTCATAAGGCATTATAAAGCTGAAAGGCAAAAGGCGAAAGAGGGTAAAAATTCCTTTGCCCTTCGCCTTTCGCCTTCTTTAGACTTGTTCTACGCGGATTAAGTTGGTGCTGCCGGTCTGACCAAATGGCACACCCGCCACAATCACAATTTTGTCGCCTTTGACAACGAGTTTGCTTTTTAGGGCGGCTTCTCGAGCCAGTTCGACCATGTGGTCGGTGTCTTTAATATCGGCAGCAATGTCGGAAGTGACATTGGACGATAACACCAATTGGTTTTTGGCTCGGTCGGTACGGGTAAGGGCAATGATTGGCACTCGAGGACGATTGCGTGATAATCGCCATAAACTGCTACCGGTATCAGTAAAACAAACCAGTGGCGCGTTAATCGTGTCTGCCACTTCACAAGCGGCTAAAGCAATCGCGTCTTGGGTGGTGTGTAAGGCTTCTGGGTGTCCATGAATAGTCTTTTGGTAGGCATGTGAACTTTCGGTGGTACGGGCAATTTTATCCATCATCGTCACGGCTTCGACAGGGTACTTGCCACTCGCACTTTCAGCAGAAAGCATCACGGCATCTGTGCCGTCTAAAATTGCATTGGCAACATCGGAGGCTTCAGCCCTAGTCGGACGTGGATTATCAATCATGCTCTCTAACATCTGCGTAGCGGTTACTACTGGCTTACCCGCATCACGACACATTTGAATAATCATTTTTTGAATCATCGGGACTTTTTCAGGTTCGAGTTCAACCCCAAGGTCGCCTCGAGCCACCATTACCCCATCTACAATCTCGAGGATTCGTGCAAATTCTTCGGGTTCAACCGCACTTGGCTTTTCGATTTTTGCCATCAACTTGGCTTTTGAACCAGCACGACGAAGGTGTTCTTTGGCAATCAACACATCTTCACGGGTTCGCACAAAGCTCATGGCGACCCAATCCAACCCCAGTTCAACCCCAGTTTTAATATCTTCAATGTCCTTGTCGGTCACGGCTGGAGTGGAAAGATTTGCGTCTGGTACGTTAATGCCTTTTTTGTCTTTGAGTGTGCCACCGTAAATCACAACAGTGTGAATGTCATTGCCAACAATTTTTTCGATTCGTAAACGCAAATTACCATCGTCAAGGAGTAAATCTTGTCCTGCCACAACATCTGATGGCAATTCTTTATAGGTGGTTGAGACCCGTTCCTCGTTGCCCATAACGTCATCGGAGGTGATAATAAACTTCTGCCCTTCAATCAGTTCAATCTGCCCGTTTTCAAAGCGTTCAGTACGAATTTTAGGACCTTGCAAATCCTGCAAAATCGCCACTGCTACCCCTTTTTCCTTGGCAATACGGCGAATCGTGTCTACTCGAGCCGCCATTTCCGCAGGGTCTTTGAGGTGCGAAAAATTAAGCCGAGCCACATTCAAGCCTGCATCTATTAACTTGGCAATCATTTCTGGGCTGCTCGAGGCTGGTCCAATCGTTCCAACTATTTTTGTCCGACGTGGTTTCATAAGTCTCCTTCGGAGAGGTAAAAGGCGAAAGGCAAAGGGCAAAAGTTAAAGGCGAAGGGCAAAAGGCAAAAGTATTGGTTTAGTCTTTTTCTAGTGAGCGAATAAAACCAGAAAGCATATTGGTGAGTTCAAATGCGCCTGATAGAAGCGGTTTGATTTGGTCATGGTTCACGAATTCAAGTTTTTCTGCGAGATGCAAAGCGCTTACGACTTCTAGTAATGAGCCTTTAGCGTTATAGAGGAATCGAGCAAAATCTTTTGGTGAACCACGTCCTTTGCCTTCGGCGATATTGAGTGAGACAGAAGTTGCGGCTCGGCGAATCTGAGAAGTTAAACCGAAACGTTCAGAATCTGAAAACCCCTGAGTCAGTTTGTAAACCAAGGCTGCTAAATCCACAGAACGGTGATAAACCTCCAATTCCTCAAAAGCAAAATACCCTTTTTCTAACATTCGTTCTCGAGCCATACTCCTGTTTTTCCCTAAGCCTTTTGCTTTACCTCTGTTTTTCCCTTCGCCCTTTGCCTTTCGCCTTTTGCCTCACCTCTTAAACATTTTTGTGCCACGGTACACAGCACTCGAGCCTAATTGCTCTTCAATTCGCAGCAGTTGGTTGTACTTGGCAACGCGGTCTGAACGGCTGGCAGAACCAGTTTTAATTTGTCCAGCGTTGGTGGCAACAGAAAGGTCAGCAATAAAGGCATCTTCGGATTCGCCCGAGCGGTGACTGGTGACACTGGTGTAACCGTTGCGGTGCGCGAGGTCAATCGCTTCTAGGGTTTCGGTGAGTGTTCCAATTTGATTGACTTTAACCAAAATACTGTTGGCAACACCACGGTCAATGCCCATTTGCAGGCGTTTGGTGTTGGTCACAAATAAATCATCGCCAACAAGCTGACAGCGCTTACCAACTTGGTCAGTGATGTTCTTCCAAGCATCCCAGTCGTCCTCAGCGAGTCCGTCCTCGAGGGAAACAATTGGGTAATTGTTAATCCAATCCACCCAGTAGGAAACCATTTCGTCCGAGCTTAGAACCTTACCGTCGCCCTCGAGATGATACTTACCATCTTTATAGACTTCGGATGCGGCAGGGTCAAGGGCAATAAACATTTCTTTACCGGGTGTATACCCAGCTTTTTCTATGGCAATCATCAATAAATCAAGGGCTTCGCGGTTGCTTTTCAGGTCTGGGGCAAAACCGCCTTCGTCTCCAACATTGGTGTTTAAGTCCTTGCTCGAGAGAACTTTTTTAAGGGCATGGAAAGTTTCCACACCAGCCCGCAGTGCTTCTTTGAAAGTGTCAAAACCAGCCGGAACAATCATAAATTCCTGGAAATCCACCGAGTTATCGGCGTGTTTACCACCGTTAATGACATTCATCAGTGGGATTGGCAGAACCCTTGCATTTGGTCCACCGAGGTACTTGTATAGGGGTTGCCCCAAAGCGTTAGCGGCAGCCCTTGCGGTGGCGAGCGAAACCGCTAAAATGGCATTGCCCCCGAGTTTGGACTTGTTGTCTGTGCCATCAAGCGCCAACATCACATGGTCTACACTGACTTGATCGGTGGCATCCAAACCAACAATCTCATCAGCAATCAGGCTTTTAATGTTCTCGACGGCTTTTAAGACACCTTTACCTAAAAAGCGCGAATCCTCATCGCGCAACTCGAGGGCTTCGTGTGTACCAGTGCTTGCTCCACTTGGCACAATGGCTCTGGCGCTCGAGCCATCCTCGAGAAATACTTCGGCTTCCACTGTTGGATTCCCCCGAGAATCAAGAACTTCGCGTGCCAACACGTCAATAATCGTTGTCATACAGCCTCCAAAAAACTCGAGTTTGAGATTTTACCCTCGAGCCAAACACCACACTTTACCCTAAAGGGGTGGTTTGCCTAGCAAACGACTGTTCGGCAAATCAGACCTTGCTTGGTGGCGGTGAACGCAATACCTGTAAACCGCGAACTCCCATCACCACAATCACCAAGCCAATCCCACCCAGACCCGTTAAACCATAGCGAGAACCAGCCACCGCAAGCATCAGTAATAAGGTAATGATTGCCGAGAACGGCACAGCCCCAAGTTTGACATACGGTTTTAATTTAAGCACTTTGTGCAAGCCCATAAAACCCAAACCACTAAGCATGGTCACTGCCCCAAGAAGCGGGTCAATGCCGTACATCGCTCCTGTCGCTGGAGCAACCCCCTGCCCACCGACCCAGCCATGCCAAATCGGATAGCAATGCCCAAGCACCACCACAGCCGGCGCAAACCAAAGCCAATCAGATGCCAAAAAATAGACTGGAAGCACCGCTAACACGCCCTTAAGCACATCCCCTACGGCAATACTAAGCCCCACAGCCCAGCCGTAACGCCGTACCATGCCGCTTGCTCCAGCAAAATCATTGGTGCGAATATCCTCACCTCTTGCCCTCGAGTACAAGACCGAAAGACTGGCCGAAGCAATCAGATAACAAGCAAGCAGCGCCGCAACTCGAGTCAGAATGTCCATATCACTAAAATAAAACAAAAAGGTGAATGTTTTCCTTTCACCTTTTTGCCTTTTAACCTTTTTACCCTAAGCTCTTATCTAGGAATCTGTAATTTCTGACCAACTTTAATTAAATCTGGGTTACTAACACCACTGGCTTTGGCAATGTCGTCAATATGGTCAGTATCACCAAAGTATTTTTGGGAAATGGCGCTTAAAGTATCGCCCGGTTTAACAATGTGGTATTCATCTGGCAAATTGACATAGGCTGGTTTTTTGGCTTCTTCGGCTTTAACAGCTTCGACGGCTTTGGCTTTGGCATTCTCGACAATCTCGAGTTCATCGGACATGACACGGTTTGCACCATTTTCTTGGGCAAGTTTAACTGCCAAATTAAATTCGTGTTGTGAATCCACTGCGCCACGCAAGACCACACCATCACCGCTTTGCAGGACAGCAATTGGGTTGTTGTTCAGTTCGGGGTCAGCTTGGAAGGCAGCAAAGACGTTTTTTGCCAAAGCATTGCGATCAAGGGCTTCTTGAATTGTGGCTTCATCAACGCTTTCGACTGCGCTGGCTTGGGCTTCGGCGGCTGCCAGAACAGTCACATTGCTGATATCAACGTTTTTGACTCCATTGATTCCAACTGGAAAAATCGTTAAGAAATGCTTCACTTTTTCAGTAGCAACCACACCATTCCAGTAGACCGTACCGCCACGCTCCGTGAAAGTGATGGATTGATTGGCTAAGAAATCGAATTTCTTCATTTCATCTTTGATGCTGTCAGTTGTGCTTTTACCAAATGGCCACATAATGTTCCTCCTGAAGGTTTGTTACAAATACACTATAGCGCTTTTTGTCAGCTTTTCACCATCAACTTTGGTTAAGTGCAGAACATCACCTTTTGAATAGGTCTACAGTCGCCACATGACGAATAGGTCTACAATCAGCACATGACCACGCAAACAAAATGGTTGCTGTTTTCCCCTCTCGGACTGACCCTGATTGGCTTAGGCACAAGCCTAATTTCCGATGCGGCTCGAGCTAAGAATGCGGGTGAACCTTGGTTTTGGTACGGCACAGTGGCGTTGTGTGTCTTCAATGCTGGAATCGCTTTATTCGGCGAGGGGGTCAAAAATGCTGTTCTCCTCGAACTTGAAAAAAAATCCCCTCGAGACTCGAGGGGATAAAAGGGCTAACCCATTTTGATAAACATTTGTGGTTCGACTCCGACCATTCGTGCCATCAACCAAACCTGACCTTTGTGGTGTGCTTCGTGCTGAATCAAAAAATCCACCAAGGAAGCCACGGGCATTTCACGCCCACCAAAGGCTGGCACAACCACTTGGAACGCCTCGTCGGACATTGCTCCAAGCATGGCTTGGGTATCGGTTAGGGTGGATTTTAGGCGTTCAATTGCACCCAAGAAATCGGCGCTCGGTTCAATGACATCTGGTTTCACACCCTGCATCATTTTGCCCATGCGAATACTCGAGCCAGACAAATGATCGGCGAGTCTGGTAAAAGTCATACCACTTTCCCAAGCCTTAAAGTCAGCCTGTTCGGCTGGAATCTTCTCGAGAAGTTCAATCAGGGCGGCGCGGTGCATGGTGAAACTACGGGCAAAATTTTTTCCAGTCATAGGCTTTTATTCTACGTGTTTTCTCAAAGACACACGCCCTGTGATTCTCGAGTAAAGTAGCTTTGTGTTTGAACGAATTACTCCGTTGGAAGCTGATGCCCGTCTTAAGTCTGGTGCTGTGCTAATAGATGTCCGTGAACAGGACGAATGGGACGCGGTGCATGTGGCGAACGCCATCCTAATTCCATTATCCGAATTTCAGACTCGGTATACCGAAATGCCCAAAGAAAAAGAGATTGTGCTGATTTGCGCTGGTGGTGTTCGTAGCGCCCAAGCTGCCCAATTTGCTGCCCAGAATGGCTATACCGTACTTAATCTCGAGGGTGGGATTAAGGCATGGATGGCGGATGGTTTACCCGTAGAATAGGAGAAATATGACTGAGGCAATTACAGAACCAAGTGTTTTATCAGCAATACAAGTTTTACCCACCGAAGAACAAATTCTCGAGGCAATGAAAGTCGTTAAAGACCCTGAAATCCCAGTCAATGTGGTGGATTTAGGCTTAGTTTACAGGGTCGTGGTTTCAGATTCTGGTCTGGTGGATGTTGAAATGACCCTAACTTCGGTCGGTTGCCCTGTACAGGACATGATTCGTGCTGATGTTGAGCTTGCTCTGATGCGCCTTGAAGGGGTTGAGGCAGTAACGGTGGATTTTGTCTGGACTCCGCCATGGACACCAAGCAAAATGTCTGAAGATGGCAAACGCCAAATGCGAATGTTTGGTTTTAACATGTAGATACACAAAAAAA
>JAYWHB010000323.1:0-3836 GCA_043777915.1 Deinococcales bacterium | reverse complement strand
TTACAAGGTTTTGTCAAGCCTAGCGCGTCTCGAGTTATGGCAGTAACATAAGGTATGTCCGATAACCCCGCAACCCTAGCCCATAACCTCGAGCAATCCCTAAAACCCAAACGCTTTGCCCATTTGCATCAGCATACACAGTATAGCTTGCTTGACGGCGCGGCTCGAGTCAAAGACCTCCTAAAATGGGTCGCCAAAACCAGCCCAGATAACCCAGCCCTTGCCATGACCGACCACGGCAATATGCACGGTGCAGTCCAATTTTTTAAGTACGCCAAGGATGCTGGTGTCAAACCGATTATTGGTTACGAAGCCTATGTTTCGGCTGGCTCGAGGTTTGACCGAATCCAACGCCGCGATGTGGATGGTGGCTACTACCATTTAACGCTTCTAGCAAAGGATTTTAAGGGCTATCAGAACTTGTGTAAGCTCGCCAGTATTGCCTATCTCGAGGGCTTTTATCAAAAACCACGTATAGACCGTGAAGTGCTTGCCTTACACCGCGAGGGCATTATTGCCATGAGCGGTTGCCTTGGCGCAGAAGTCCCGAATATGATTCTCAATGACCGTCTCGAGGATGCCGAAGAGCGCTTAAAATGGTACTTGGCAACTTTTGGTGATGATTATTATATTGAAATTCAGAATCACGGGCTGCCAGAACAGCAAAAAGTCAATCCAGTCTTAAAAGCGTGGGCGGCTAAATATGGTGTTGGCATGGTTGCCACCAACGACGGGCATTATGTGCGTCATGAAGATGCCTATGCCCATGAGGTACTGCTGGCGATTCAGACCAAAGCCTTGATGAGTGAAGAAAAACGCTTCAAGTTTTCGTGCGAAGAATTCTATGTCAAAACCCAAGCTGAAATGGAAAACTTGCTGCCCTCGAGTCAGTGGGGAGACGAAATTTATGACAACAGTTATTTGATTGCCGAAAAATGCAATCTCGAGTTACCGATTGGGTCAAAACGGGTCTATCAAATGCCAGCCCTACCAATTCCTGAAGGGCGCAGCATGGCAGAAGAACTTCGGGTTCAAGTCTATAGGGGAACAGTTCAGCGTTATCCAAAAGAATTTACCCTCGAGTTGCTGCACGAATATGCTGCCCTTTCACTCGAGAAATTAGATACTGAAAATCGTGAAAAGGTCTTGTCCCGAACCGTAGGGGCGAGGCATGCCTTGCCCTTGCCCGAAACGAACCTCGCATTGTCCAACCAGCCAATGCCCGAGGCTGATGCTGGTCAGGGCGAACATAAAGTTCGCCCCTACGAAAAACAGGTTCAAACACTGAATCTCGAGGAAACGATTTTACTACTTGCCTTTACGGGTGAATTTTGGCTCGAGGCTTCAAAAGAACAAAAATACACGCAATACGTGGCACTCGATGCACTTGAGGCAGATGAAAGCACAGTCTCGAGACTTGGGCAGTCGTTGGTGGTCTTGCGCCGTGCCGAGTACGAACTTGGTGTGATTATTCGCATGGGTTTCCCAGATTATTTTTTGATTGTGGCAGATTTTATTAACTGGGCAAAAGACCACGGCATTCGCGTCGGTCCCGGGCGTGGTTCGGGCGCGGGTAGCTTGGTGGCGTTTGCACTTAAAATCACCAACCTTGACCCAATTGGTTACGGCTTGCTGTTTGAGCGGTTTCTCAATCCAGACCGTGTTTCGATGCCAGATTTTGATGTTGACTTTTCGGACTCGCGGCGTAACGAAGTCATTAACTATGTGCGTGATAAATACGGCGATGACAAAGTAGCCATGATTGCGACTTACGGAACAATGTCCAGTCGGGCGTGTTTTAAGGATGTGGCGCGGGTTCTCGAGTTACCGTTTGCCGAAGCTGATAAACTCTCAAAACTCGTGCCTGTGGTCTTTGGTCGGGCGCTAAGTCTCGAGGATGCTGAAAATGCTGTACCAGACATTAAAGCCATGCTCGAAGCAAACCCAGCCACCCGTAAAGTCTATGAAATCGCCAAAAACTTAGAAGGTTTAACCCGCCACTCGAGTATCCATGCCTCGGGTGTGGTGATTGGGCGTGAGCGCTTGGATAACATTGTGCCACTGATGCGGGGCGGTTCGGATGAAGGCGTAGTTTGTCAGTTTGACATGAGTAGCGTTGAGGACATTGGCTTAATCAAAATGGATTTTTTAGGGCTGCGGACCCTTTCTTTTCTCGAGGAAGCAGTACGGATTATTAAGGAATCCAAAGGTGTCAGTCTCGAGCCGGATGATTTCCCGCTTGAAGATGCCAAAACCTATGAACTCATCTCGAGAGGGGAGACCAAAGGGGTTTTTCAACTCGAGGGCGGTGGGATTACTGATGCAGCGCGTAAATTAAAACCGCGTCGAATTGAGGATATTAACGCATTATCGGCATTGTATCGCCCAGGTCCGATGGATAACATTCCAGCCTATATCGAGCGTCATCATGGACGAGAAGCGGTGCGTTATGACCAAGGTGAGTTTAATCTGCCAAAGTGCGAACCGTTGTTGCGCCCGATTCTCGAGGAGACTTACGGCATTCCAGTCTACCAAGAGCAGATTATGCAGATTGCTTCGGCAATCGCTGGTTATACGCTTGGGCAAGCGGATTTGCTGCGCCGAGCAATGGGAAAAAAGAAATTGGATGAAATGGAAAAAGAACGGGTGAAATTTGTGGCTGGTGCAAAAACCGTGCATTCCATTCCCGAAGATGAATCAGCTAGGTTGTTTGGCATCCTCGAGAAGTTTGCCAATTATGGGTTCAATAAGTCACATAGCGCCTCTTACGCATTACTTTCGTTTCAAACAGCTTATATAAAAGCCCATTTTCCAGTCGAATTTATGGCGGCACTTTTAACCGTCGAGCGCCGTAATTCTGATAAGGTCGCCGAGTACATTGCCGATGCAAGGCAAACCAAACTCGAGAATGGGCAGTTAATGCAGGTTTTGCCGCCAGACATCAACCGTTCAAGTACCGATTTTAAGGTGGTGGGTGAGCAGATTCTCTTTGGACTGTATGGTGTCAAATCGCTTGGTGAAGAAACGGCGCTTTTAATTCTCGAGGAACGTGAACGGGCTGGGGCATTTAAGTCGCTTGCTAATTTTTGCTCGAGAATGCAGTCTACGGGCTTAAATAAACGTTGGGTCGAATTTTTAGTCAAGTGTGGCGCATTTGATATTTTTGGCGCTCGAGAAGCGCTTTTAGAAAGTGTTGAGGAAGCCATTGAATTTGCCAACGGTCAAGCCGATATGAACTCGCAAGGCATGGATTCTTTGTTTGGCATGGCAACCATTGCCCCAGAACCAAAACTCAAAGTAATCGCCCCACCAGTTAGTGAAGAAGAATCGCGTTCTCGAGCCATTACTGCTTTGCAGTTTGAAAAAGAAGCGGTGGGTTTGTACATCTCGGGGCATCCGCTCGAACATTACCCCGGAATGCTCGAGGCTGCCTCTTGTAAAGTCGCACAGTCAGAAGTCTGGTTTCATACCTCATCCGCGCCTGTTGGCTACCGTGGGCGCAAGCGGGCAGTCTTGGCGGGGATGATTAGCGGGGTGCAACGCAAACCGACAAAATCTGGTGGGATGATGGCACGGTTTATCCTGACCGATGATGCGGGGGCAGCCGAATTGGTGGCGTTTAGCAGGGCATACGATAAAATCAACGACAAACTGATTGAGGACAGCCCCGCCTTGGTGGTGGTTGAAATTGAACCAGATGGCGAAGAAGGGGTGCGTGTCACGGTCGAAGAATTACTGCCTTATGAAGAAGCCAAGACCATGCCCAAAACTCTTGCGCTCGAGATGAACTTGAGCATTCTCGAGATGAGTATGCTCTCGCATTTGGATGAAATGCT
>JAYWHB010000322.1:0-10847 GCA_043777915.1 Deinococcales bacterium | reverse complement strand
ACGCAACACGTTTGCACCATTTGGATTCGGTCCGTCAGTACCAAATATATCTACTGCCTCAGATAGAAATAAGCAAAATACGGCTTTCTTAGCATCTGTATCCAACTGGGCTTCGATCTCTGGCGGTATTTTGCATTTCGGTTTGACTACAGGTAATGGTGGTAAAGGCGGATTAGGTCTGGGGTTATTTAAGTTCTCATCATAAATATGGTCAGCGTTCCATAAACTAAAATGCGTTACTGTCGCCTCGAGTGCCTTGATTCCATTGCCAGTATCCACCACCGTTCCAATACCTTCTTGCACCCATTCGCCCGTGGTTTCACTCATTGACCAAAGCGGTATTGTATCGCCCAGCACCAGTACCTTGCCTTGGGCATCCGTATCGGCATATAACGGAATTCGTACTTTTGCACTCGAGCCTGGTTTCAAATTCAAATCCTGACCATTCTGACTTAGCGAAAAATCAGTCATGCCAAGCGAAACAATCCCAGCACTCGAGCCATCGGTCTGTGTTCCCTCGAGTCTACCGGGCATAGCAGCCAGTACCGCCGGGTCGCTAACATCAAGCGGGGTGATGCTGACCTGAACATTGCCAGTAACAGGTGTGCCGTTTTCAGTCTCGAGTCCATTGGCTGGAATCTCGAGTTTGGCATTGTCTTTAGCAGTTATTGCACCGCCCATGCTGGCATCCATTGGTTGAGATAGTGCTTGGGTCATCATCGAAACCTTAAAGAATCCATTGCCAGCCGTTGAACCAATTGGAAACTCGAGCGCCGCGACTTGATTGGTGTAGCCATCTTTGAACAGCATCAGGGTTTGGGAAGGTCCGGTTGGAATGCTAATCATGACCTTACCGCTTGCATCCGAAGTGCCAAGTGTACTCGAGCCTAGCTTAACGGCTACACCAGCCAGTGGCAGCCCTGTTGTGTCGGTAATCTCGCCACTGACCTCGAGCGGTGGTCCAAGTGGTTCTCCAGCCGTGACGGTAATACTTTGGGTGGTGCTGTTTGAGCCGCCCTTCCCATCAGCGACCAATAGCTTGACAGTAAAACTACCTGCGCTCGGGTAGACATGAGCAATACTGAGTCCGCCACCACGGGTGTCATCCCCAAAATCCCATGATTGAGTCAGCACATCACCATCTGGGTCACTCGAGGTACTGGTGAACAGCAGTGCATCGCCTGCTTTGACGGTGGGCGATGCACTCGAGAAGGCGGCTATGGGCGGTTTATTGGTGCTTGGTGGTGGTGCTGGATTGGTACAGGCTAACAATCCGAATACCAGAATTGCTGTGCCAGTTATGAGCTTAGAAACAACGCTTTTCATAATTATTCTCCTCGAGTACCTAGAATTAAAATCATTCCAAGGACACCTTACAAAACGAGGCGTTGCGAAAGCGTTGCGAAAAACGGTTATGTTGTGCAGAACATATAAAAATGGGGTAGTATTCTGGTTATTGGCTTGCACTTAGTTGCCTAAATTCCCAGTATCATGTCCAAAAAGATGTAACGCCTTAAGAACTCCCCCCAGCGCTTCGCGCTGACCCCCTCGAAAAAGAGGGGGTCGCCGTTTATGGCGGGGGGAGTTCTTAGGAGGACACGTTCTTATGTGTTCTACTTCTGCGTACTGCTCGAGGAAGCTCGTTTGTAATTCTGGGTAATCTAGCAGCCAAGCTGCCATCTCGAGGGCTTTGGCTCGAGCCAAGGCTTGGTGCTGTTTGGCAAGTTTGCTTTGTTTGGTCAGTTGGTAGGTTCGGGCTAAAGCGGTGTGGTAATGCAGTACGAATAATGGGGTTAAGTCTGACTCGAGCGCTGTAAGTTCAGACAGTTCTTGGGTATTTGGTTGTTTTAAGCCAGCTAGGGCTTGCACGCGAATCCCAAGTAATTGTGACATGGTGTTGGCGGGTGCATCTTCGCCGCTTAGAAGTTCTAAAACCCCAGCAAAATTTTCGGCAGCCAATCGGGCTAATGCCAGTTCGGTCAGCCAAATAATGCGGTCAATTGGATTACTGGGTTCTGGCATCTCGAGCGTCGAAAGCGCAGCCTGTATTTGCCCAGCCAGGCGTTGTTGTTTGCCCAGTAAAATCTGACACCATTGGGCTTCGGCTTGGACTTCTGTGGCTTTTATAATGCTTCTGGTTTCCTCAAGTAAAGGCAGGGCTTTTTGCTGATTGCCTAAATCCAAGTACAGGTCGGCTAAAGTCAAGCGGCGAAAAATCCGACTGGGATGATGCTCTATTTGGTCGGCAAGCTCGAGCGCAATTTGGTAATGTTGGACTGCCAATCCAAACTGGGTTAAGCGCCGATGCACTGCGCCGATGGTGTGGTAAATACCGCCTTGAGCCGAAATGGAATCGGTTAATTTAGCCAATTCTAAAGCCCTTGTTAGTAATTTTAGGGCATCATCGAGTTTATGGATTCTCGAGTAAGCCGTGGCAAGCCCCATGGTCAGTGTGCGTTCTAAAGTTGGGTTGTTGATTGGTTTGACTTTTTCTAAAGCCGTTTCAAAAATGTTAATCGCTGTTTCAGGTTGACCTTTGTTTAAGGCTATTTTTGCTTGATTATTGAGGTTGCCAAGTTCTGCCAATAGATTTTGATGACTTTGATTCAACACCAAGGCATCCGCAAGGTGCTGTTCGGCTTCTTGGGTATCTCCTCTGTCCAGTGCCATTTGAAAAAGTTGTTGAAACACAGCTGCACGCAACAAATGATTTTCCGGTAATAAATTCAGGGCTTGGGTTAAATAAGTTTTTGCTGCCTCGAATTGGCTTTGTTGTACCAGTGCTGTGCCAGCGTAAACATAGGCTCGAGCCATGATTTCAGGGGTTGTTTGGGATTGGGTCATAGAAGTTGTAAGTTCTTGTACTTCGGCAAATTGCCTTTGATGTAGGGCAAAACGCACTCGAGCCAGTTGTAATTGGTTGGTGGTGGCTAAATCATTTATTTTATGGCTGTGCCATGCCAATTGTTCAAGGTCGGTTTGCCAAGCGGTGGGTTGCCCTAGTATTTCCCAAATACTTAATTTCTCAAGCAGAAGCTCACAGGCAAGCAAATCCGTCGCACCATCATCAATGGCTTTTTGGTACTGTTCGAGGGCTTGGGCGTGGGCATAGACTTGCACCGCAGCTTCAGCAGCTTTGATGCGCCAAGGTATGGCTGCCTGTGCTTTACCAGCCTGCTCGAGGTGTATGGCAATACTGGCGGGGCTGGCTTTTTGCTGCTCGAGCGATATTGCCAGTTTATTGTGAATCAGGCGTTTGCGTTCGGTGCTGAGGGCGCTTTGCAATGTAGTGCGGGTGATTTCGTGGGTGAAGCCGTATCCAGTTTCGAGTCGTCGTAGTATCTGGGCGCTCACGGCTTGCTCGAGTCCTTCGAGGCTTTCCCATTCGTTTAGGGCAGTTGCATTTTGTAGGGTTTCAAGCGTGAAGCCATCCATGGTTAGGGCGGCGGTCTCGAGTAAGCGCCTGGTGGCAGAACCAGTTTTGTCTATGCGTTTTAGCACGGCTTCGCGGACACTGGGCGGTATGGGTAGGGTGGTGGTGGTGTACACCCAAGTCTCGTTTTGGATTTCAAGTTCGCCTTGTTCAAATAAGTAACGGATCGTCTCGAGCATAAAGAACGGATTGCCGTCAGTCAGGGCGTGTAATCGCTTCGAGAAGGCTGTGGTGCTGCCTCCGCCCAGACTACTGACCAATTCGCTGACCTGATTTTGGCTGAGTGGCTCGAGGTCAAGGCTGGTGCTGAGTCTGTCTGTTTTGAATGCCTCGAGAAGGCTTTGTGTTTCGGTGCTGAGTTCTTCGGCTCGAGCCGTGGCAATCAGGCGTTGTGGTTTGGTTTGGCGGCTTGCACGGCGTACCATATGGGCAAATAATTCGAGGCTGGTGTTGTCCGCCCAATGAATATCCTCAAAAATTAGGAGTTCGGGACTCAGACATTCTAAAACCCGAGCTAACCCTTCGAGGAACAAGCTGCGCTCTTGGAGTTGTTGTGTGCCACTGCCTAATTCTGGAACGAGCCGCGCAGCTTGGTGTTGCCAAATCGGGTCTAGGGTTTCAAATCGTACTCGAGCTTCAAAGGTATTCAGGGCTTCACGAATAATTTCTGCCACAGCATACAAGGGTGTTTGACTCGAAATTGCGCGGAAACGAAGCCGCAGAGCCTTGGGGGCGTACTGCTCGAGCAGGAAAGTTTTTCCAATTCCAGCTTCGCCCAGCACCAGCGTTAAGGCTGTGACACTCGAGGCGAGTGTTTTTAAGGCGGTTTCACGTCCGATTAGGGAGGCAACAATCTGTTGGCTGGTCACCATTTGTATGACAAGGTTGGGGGCTAGGGTTTGGGCGGCTCGAATCTGCTGCACAAGTTGTATCGTAACGGGCAGCGGCTCGAGTCCAAGTTCTTCTTGCAACATGGTTTTGCATTGTTCAAACTGGGCAATAGCAGCTTCGCGCTGACCCAGTAAATGGTGTAAACGCATCACTTCGCGGTGTTGACGTTCTTGTAATCGGTCAGACCTCAGAATTTTTTGATGCAGCCCCAACGCCGCGTGCCAATCGCCTTTGGTCTCGAGTCGTTCTGCCAGTTCAAGCTGCGCTCTTCGTAACGTATTGGCTAGGTTTTCACGGCGGGTCTCGAGCCACGCTTCAAATTCAGGCGCATTCTCGAGTCGTAAACCAGCCAGTAATTCGTTGCGGTACAGTGCTAAAGCATTCTCGAGATACCCATCTGCTACAAATGCTTCAAAACGCGCTACGTCGGTACTTGCCAAGCCAATCAAACCCAAAGTATCGCTATTTGCCTCGAGATGATCGCGCAAGCCGCTTTCCCGCAAGCGATGCAATTCTCGGCGCAAATTTCGGCGGGCGGCTTCTTCGCTGTTATCTGACCAGAATAAAGTTGTCAGTAAAGACCGTGGTGTTTTGCCCTCGAGTGCCAAGTATGCCAATAATGCCAGCATTTTTCGATGCCCAACTTCGAGTACCAGACCTTTAAGCCGTACTTCACCAGACCCAAGTAAACACAACTCGAGTTCGGCTAAGGACTTAACTGGTTTTGACGGTAATGTCATGCTGTTGGTATTGTAAACGGCTATTGGTTTTTTTGATGCGGGCTACCTGAGTGGAATGTACAGAATATCGCTTTTAGGGAAGAGCGCTATGAACACTCGGGTTGCTCGAGAAAACTGGCTAAGGCTGCTTTGACTCCGCCTGCTACAGCCGCTCGAAAGGTTTCTTGGCGCAAGGCTCTGCCATCTAAGGCATTGGTGTGAAATGCCACCTCGAGAATCACACTCGGCATTATAGCAAAACCATTTTCGCCGTACTGATTTGAAGCTGTAACACTGCCCATCCCCCAACGCAAATCTGGACGCTCGAGCCGAATGGCTTTGGGAACAGATGTGGCAAGGGCTTTAGCCAGACAAGCACTTTGTTTAGGAATTTGTGGTTGGGTGGCTCGTAAAAAATGGCGATTGGCGTAAAAAACCTGTGTCCCTCGAGCCAGTGGTTGACCCGCGTTGCTGTGAATACTGAGCAAAATATCGGCTTTAAGAAAATTAGCGTACAGTGGTCTAGCCCGAATATCTTTAGCCAAACGACAATCAGAACGCAAAGCAACCCCAGAAGAATCCCAAATGCCCTTATCTATACCCAGCCGTTCCAGATGATGCCTACTGGCTTCACGCCAAACAGGTAGCCCGCTTTTACCAATTTGAGTCTCCTCGAGTTCACGGGTGGAAAACACCGAAACACCATTTGCCTCAAGCACTTTTTTAATACTCCTTGCCAGCCGCACATTAGAATCATCCTCGAGAACAAAAACACTAATCCCATTGGCTTGAGGACGCTGAAACCCCCAAGTTTTTTTATCGGTTAAGGTGATTCCATGACCGGGGTTAAGCATGATTCGCGCCCCACGAAGGGTTTTAGGCAAGGCTCGAGGGGTGGCGAATGTGGGAATAGGCGCACCAGCACAAGCCGCTTGAAATTCTGGACGAGGCTGAGCAACAAACCAAAATAACAAAATAATCAAAAACACCACAATCCAACCGGGTTTAACTCGAATTCGCACCAACAGATTCTGACCTTCGCCAAATGAGAATTCTTGGTGTAGGATTTTTTGATGGGCAAACCAAGCAAACGCAAGTATCTGCAAGCCTTTTTGGAACGCAGTTTACGCATTCAAGCCTCGAGCAGTAGCCCCGAGAGTTTTAAGGATTTAATCCTCTGGGTTCGTGGTAGGCTCGAGGCACAACCGAATAAACAAAAGCTCAATCAAACCAATGTCAAGCTCGATCAAGACCTTTTATCCCTATCGGTGCGGCAAATGCGAAAAGAAATCACACGTTTACGCAACGCCATCCGCGAACATCAAAAAATAAATCCCGACCAACTCGAGCATCAAGTCCTTTATGCCCTGTTACCCGAAAACAAAGTATAAAATAACCACCATGACTTGGGTTAAGCACAAAAAAATTGGAATTGCGGATGTCTACAGCCTCACCGATGGGATGTTTCGACTCGATGGTGGCGCGATGTTCGGGACTGTGCCACGGGTACTCTGGGAGAAAAAATGTCCACCCGACGATAAAAACCGTATTGCACTGCGAATCAATCCTTTGCTGATTCAACTGCGCGGCAAAAACATTTTAATCGAAACCGGTATGGACGACAAAAGCGGCGAAAAATTTGAAACGATGTTTGCTATAGACCGCGACCAGAGCATTTTCTCGAGCCTGCGAGAAGTCGGACTTGAACCAGATGATATTGATTTGGTCCTCAACACCCATTTGCATTTTGACCATGCTGGACGCAACACCACGCCACTGCTTGAGCCGACCTTCAAGAATGCACGGTATATCGTTTCAGTTCAAGAATTATATGATGCAACCCATACCCATGAACGCAACCGAGCCAGTTACAATAGCCATAATTTTGAACCGATTCTCGAGCAGAACTTGTTTGACACCTTTGAAGGTGCAGCCCAGATTTATCCTGAACTAAGCCTTGTGCCAATACCGGGGCATAACCTTGGGCAGAATGCAGTGCGGCTCGAGTCGGGTGGGCAAGTGCTGATTTACACTGCCGATTTACTGCCGACCAGCGCCCATATCGCCTACCCTTACATCATGGGGTATGACCTTTACCCTGTTACGACGCTTGAGACCCGCAAAAAATTATTCCCCCAATGGCACGCCGAAAATGCGATTATTTGCCCACCACATGACCCAAACGTGGCTTGGGGCAAACTCGAGAATAATGCCAAAGGTGGTTTTGAATTTTTGGTTTGAGACGCTTTTGAGACGCTGCATTTAGTACCATCAAATGCACCATGACCAGCCCTCGAAAATCCAAAAAACACACTGCCTCGAGTTACTTGCTTCGGCTCGAGCCAAGTGCCAGTGGTGAGCATGTGTTGCTGACCGACTTAAAAAATGGTCAACAACTCGAGTTTGATTCGCTCCAAGCTGCCCAAGTGCATTTGACCAATCTGAAACCTAAATCTGGACTGCGTTAAAGGGCTGCGAATAAATCTATGCCATGACCATCTGGGTCGTGAACGATGGCGTAACGCTGTCCCCAAAAGGCATCCCACGGGGCTTTATGTCCATGATACCCAGCCGTGATTAAGGTGTTGTACTGGCTGTCTACTTCTTCAGGACTGGAACAGAGAAACGCCCCCACGGTGTGCGGCTGAATACTGGCACTTGGGTCAAAAGAACGCATCATCTCGAGGTCGTCCCAAGCAAAACGCAAGCCGTTCTCGAGTGTAATTTCGACGTGTTTTTCGTCTTGTTGAGCCTCGGGGATTTCCCAGTCCAGCAGCCGATAAAATGCCAAACTGCGCCGTATATCTTGTACCACAATGCTGATTAAATCGAGTTTCATTTTTCTCCCTTTGAATAATTTCTAACTTATTATCTGTTTTTAGCATATTACACCAATCGGCTTTTAGGCAAATTGCTTTGAAGTTGTAGCAAATACGCTTGTCTCGAGTCTGGATTGGCTTTAAGCTCAAACGGTGAAGTCTTACCCGCTACCTGCCGTGGCTGCCTTAATAGCCCATCAAAATAAAGTCCTGATAGTCCGAACCCATAAATGGAGTGGACTTTGGGGCGTACCGGGCGGCAAAATAGACTATGGTGAGGACACCTTAACCGCCCTGTCTCGAGAAATGCAGGAAGAAGTCGGACTCGAGATTTATAATCCAGAGTACGCTTTTTACTCGGATATTATCGAAGACACCAATTTTTATAAACCCGCCCATTTTCTCAGTCTCGAGTTTGTGGCGTACTCCGATTCGGATACAGTTATTCCCAACGAAGAAATCGCCGAATTTGCTTGGGTCAGCTTAGAAGATGCTTTTACTTATCCGATTAACTCGTATACCAAGCGTTTACTCGAGTGGTGCGTCGAACATCAATTCCCAAGGAAAGTATGAAAACCGCGCTGATAACTGGTGCAGCCAAAGGCATTGGACGGGCGATTGCCTTGAGATTAGCCCAAGAAGGCTACAACATAGCAATCCATTACAACGCTTCTCGAGCCGAAGCCTTAAGCACCTGTGCCGAACTCGAAGCGTTGGGGGTCAGAGCCATTGCCCTACAAGCCGATTTACGCGACTCGAGCCAAGCGCTAGAATTGGTGCAGAGCGCATCTCGAGAATTGGGTGGGCTTGGGGTATTGGTCAATAATGTTGGCAATTACCTAAAAAAACCACTCGAGACACTGACGCTCGAAGATTGGCATGAAATGCTAAACAGCAACCTCAATAATACTTTTTATACTTGTCATGCAGCCTTGCCGATTATGCGTGGGCAGCAGTACGGACGAATCATCAATCTTGGATTTGCGGGAACGCAACACCTTCAAGCCCGCCCAACGGTACTGCCTTATGTGATTGCTAAAACAGGGGTGATTTTATTAACTAAAGCCATTGCCCAAGCCGAGGCTGCTAACGGTATTACAGCCAATGTGGTCAGCCCGGGGGTGATTGAAAATAGCCTCTCTAAGCCGCTTGAACTGATTCCAATCGGCAGACTTGGCGGGTTTGATGAAATGACCGAAGCGGTTTGGTTCTTTGTGCAACCAAGCTCGAGTTATGTGACTGGGCAGGTACTTGAAGTGGCTGGTGGTTTTCAGCTTTGAGCCACAATCTCAAAAGCCTCTTGCAAGGAAGTAATCGGATTGGTGGTGGGTAGGTATTCATGGGCAACAAAACCCGTATAGCCAGTCTGAGCAATGGTTTTTAGCACTGCTGCATAATTGATTTCTTGTTTGGCGTTAATTTCGTGCCGTCCGGGATTGCCGCCAAGGTGATAATGGGCAAAGTGCCGATGGTGGGTTTTTACGGTGCGAATTAAATCCCCTTCCATGATTTGCATGTGGTAAACGTCGTACAAGAGTTTGACATTGGGTGAATCCACCATTTCAATCACCTTTACCCCCCAATTGGTATGGTCGCATTGATAATCTGGATGGTCAATTTTGGAATTCAGTAACTCCAAAACCAAGGTCACACCCGCGTCCTCTGCCATTTGTGCCACTTGTTGTAAGCCTCGAGCCGTGTTGTCTGCGCCAGCCTCATCGCTTAATCCATTGCGGTTGCCACTAAAAACAATTAGATTTGGGATTTGCCACTTCACTGCCAGTTGTAAATTAGACTTGATTTGTGAAATGACCTCTTGATGATGTTCCAAATGATTTAAGCCAAAAGTACAACCTTTAGAATCATGACCATCTACCGCCGCAATCTGTAATCCAAATTCTCGAGCCATTGCCCAGTGCTGCGAACCAATCAGTTCAACTGCCACAAAACCAATTTCGGCGGCTGTTTTGAGCAAAAACGCAGGGTCAGTGCCAGCTTGATAAAAACTCCACCAACAAAAAGATTGCTTACTCATAATAAACTGTTCCCAATAATCGCATCATTTTCGGCAAAACGCTCTGGGCGCAGTTGGTGCATGTTGAGGCTCTGGGTTTTGCCACTCAGAATTAACTCGGTCATCAGTTGCCCAAAAGCGGGGCTGTGCATTGTGCCGTGTCCACTCGAGCCATTGATTAAATAAAAATTGGGGTACTCTGGGTGTTGCCCAAAAAGCGCGTGTTTGTCTGGGCTGTTTTCGTACAATCCAGCCCAAGTCCGAGCAACAGCAACTTTTTGTAAAACGGGTACTCGAGTATCCGCTTCTTGCTGCATTGGGGCTAACCAATTCATATCCGGCTCGAGGTCAAAAGGATAACTGGATTTAACTGGACTGGGGCGCAATAACAGCACACGTTGGTTGCGAACCCGCAAATGAAAACCAGAATCGCAGTAAATACTCATCGGCATATTGGGGGGTAAAACATCCGTGACCACCGTTTCGGCAATTTGGCGTTTTTCTGGAATGACTGGAATCTCCAGCCCAAGTGTACCCGCCCATGCCCCTGTACAATTGATAATCGCATCAGCTTCTAGGGTCGCGTCTGGTGTAATCACCACGACTTTTTTTTCTCGAGTCTCGAGTTTGGCTTTGATGCCGTACCGAAACTCTGCACCGTGCTGGGTGGCACTATTCGCAAAACCCTTGAGCATCTCGAGCGGACGAATAAAACCATCCCATGGGCAGAACGTTCCGCCAAGTACCCCTTCTAAATTTAGGGCTGGGTTAAGTTGGGCGATTTCTATTGGATTAACGGCGCGAGCCACACTTAAACCCGTTTGTTGCTGCACCACCAAAGCCGCTTCTAAAGACTGTAGTTCATGTCTCGATGTGGCTAAAAACAAATACCCATGTGGTTCGTAGCCCGGATTGACCCCTGTTAAGTTCTCGAAATCAAGCAGCAGTTGCCGTGCCAACAAAGATAGCCG
>JAYWHB010000321.1:0-10881 GCA_043777915.1 Deinococcales bacterium | reverse complement strand
TCTTCACTGAGCTTAAATTCGGGGGCTGGTCGTGACATATTTTAGTCTAACCGATAAAAAGAGATCACTTACTCTCTTCGCGTTATTGGTACTAGTTTAATGCCAATATCAAAACGGTTTGCAGAAGATGGTTGCAAAATCCCAAATTTCTTCTTGTTTTTTAATAAACTAATGTAGCTGCTGGTTGGAGCGAGTTCCACGTCTGGTGCAAACGCCTTTATTTTCTCGAGCAGTGCCTCAAAAGTTTCGCGCCAGATTGCTTTAGAGCCACTAAAAACCTTCTCGAGTTTATCGTCAGTGGTGGTTTTGCTAAATTCAGGGTTTTTCAGCACGGCTGCAATCGCATTGGCATGACCATGCCCAAGTCCAAAATCGGCTTTGAGCCATGCAATCATTTCGCTGTGTTTAACCAAGCCTTTTTCGGTGGCAAGAATTCTAAAATCACTTGGGGTTTTGCCAGTTTTGGCTTTAATACTATCTAAGTACGCCTGCATTTTTCTCCTTGTGGTTTTTTTTGGTTTTTAGTACCCCGTTTTTAGCGTATGTGTGCCATTCACCAATTTTTTTACCAGTGTTGTCGTAATGTCCTTCGTCCCAAAGTTGCCCATTGTCATAAAATCGTTGCCAGAATCCAATTTGTACACCACTCGAGAAAGCCCCTTTTTGTAGCGGTAGACCGTTTTCACGCCACCATTGGCAATCCAGATTTAATTCGCCATTCAAGTACGAAACCTTGGCTTTGATTTGTCCGTTGCGATAATAAAAAGTCCAGACACCTTGGCGTTTCCCCTGCTCGAGTTCACCTTCACCAGAGATTTTACCATCAGAAAAGAATTCAGCCATATACTTAGATTATAACATAATCAAACTGTGGACTGCAACACAACCCTAACGCCGATTGCGTGGATGTTGGGCAGCTAAACGCTCATTGCCATGTTTGTAATTCCCTGTCACTCGAGCCATCAGTTGTTGCTCCTCGAGCAGCGTTGCGCCGTTTATATCTTCGATAAAAGCCAAAGCCACATCGCCCCGTAAAACCGTGATTTCTGTGCCAAATCTCGAGATATGAACCACTCCAGACTTGCTAAGGCGGTAAGTAAAACCAAGGTCTTCGGACATCTGCATTTTTATACTCGATTGGCAATGAACTAAACCATAATGGAACTGGCTTAGAACTGATAGAACATTGGCGGTTCTATTCCTAAGCTGCGAGCCATCAACCAAAGTTGTCCTTTGTGGTGGGCTTCGTGTTCGCGTCCAAATTCGATTAAACGGTACGCCTTCCAAGTTTGACCAAAGGCTTTGATTTCTTGGCTTAGTTGTGCCTCGCTTAAGTTCTCTAAGAAGGCTTGGACTTTTGGCGTGCTGACCTTAAAGGTGACTAAAGCACTGCTTAAGTCTTGGGCTGGTGCAGGTGGCACAAACTTCTCGCCATTTAGGACGCTCAGCAAATAGACATCGGTTAAGTACAAATGATTGACCATCTCGAGCAGACTCAGTGCGCCCTCACGGATTGCAAAGGCACTGTGTTCAACTGGGATTTTCTCGAGTAATGCCAGCAGGGGCAGACGGTGTTTGATAAAGGCTTCGGCGTATTCTTTGGCTGGGTATGGCATATTTCTCCTGCTAGAAGCATAATTCATAGACATTTTTTTTACAATACTTAAACAATAAATTTGGATACCGTTCTCGAGCAGAGCGCCTTAGCATATTTTGGAGGCTTTTGCTGTTTGCCATCTACCCTTCTTCGATACTCTTATGGTAAAGTCGCTTTCTTATGGCTGATATTTTCGCTCAAGTGAAAGAAGTAATCGTTGAAAAACTCTCCGTTGACGCTGATAAAGTGGTTCTCGAAGCATCTTTTGTGGATGACCTCGGGGCTGATAGTCTTGAAACAGTCGAGTTAATCATGGGTCTCGAAGACAAATTCGGTTTAACCATCGCCGATGACGAAGCTGAAAAAATTCGGACTGTCCAAGATGCAGTCGCGTTTATCAGTTCAAAACAAGGCTAAAAAATTTTTGTCTGCAAGAGGCGTGGCTGTTAAAGTCACGCCTTGTAATTGTCTCGAGGGTATTTGTGTACATTGTTGTTGAAGGTGCAATTGGTGTCGGTAAAACCAGTTTATGCCGTATTTTAGCGGTTGAATTTGGGGCTGCCTTAAATCTTGAAGTGGTCGAAGAAAATCCTTTTCTGGCGGCTTTTTACGAAAATCCAGAGCGTTTTAGTTTTAATGTCCAAACATTTTTTCTACTCAGTCGCTTTAAGCAGCTTTCATCTTTAGCCCAACAAAGCCTGTTTGACGCAGCCATGGTTTCAGATTATCTATTTGATAAGGATTTTATCTTTGCCAGCATGAACTTACGTGATGCCGAGTTCGAGCTTTACAAAGACCTCTACACCCACTTAAAACCACAATTGCGAGTCCCAGACCTGATTATTTACTTAAGAGCCGAAACACCCTTGCTGCTCGAGCGAATCGCTAAACGCGGACGTGAGTTTGAACGCAACATAGACCCCAATTACTTAAAAACCCTCAACACCCATTACGAAGCCTATTTTCGTTCCTACACTGGAAACGTCCTGACCCTAGAAGCCCTCGAGTACGATTATGTCGAGAATTTATTTGACCAACAACGGGTTCTCGAGCAGGTGAGAGACAGGGTGAAAACAGGCAAAAGTTAAAGGGCGAAGGGCAAAAGTAAAAACTATTCTTTGTTCTTCGCCCTTCGCCTTTTGCCCTTCGCCTTTTGCCTTCTTTTGAGGTTTATATGTACATTGCAATTGCTGGGAATATCGGAAGTGGCAAATCAAGCCTGACCAGATTACTGGCAGAACGCTATGCGCTCACGCCAATTTTTGAAGCGGTGGACGAAAATCCATACCTCGAGGATTTTTATTTGGACATGAAGCGGTTTGCTTTTCATTCGCAAGTGTTTTTTTTGGGTAAACGACTCGAGCAGCACTTACGCGAAGTCAACACAGGTTCACGGGTGATTCAAGACCGAACGGTCTTTGAAGATGCGGCGATTTTTGCCACCAATTTGCGGCAGCAAGGGCATATTGATGACCGTGATTGGCAGACCTATCAAAATTTATATGCTGGGATTGCTCCTGCGCTTCGCGTTCCGACGTTGACGGTTTACATTAAATGCAGTCTTAAAACCCTGCAAAAACGCATTGCTGGACGTGGACGAGATTATGAGCAGCGCATCCCCGAAGCGTATTTGATGGGTTTGAACGACCTCTACACCGATTTTATGCGGGAGTACAGCTTCTCGCCTGTTATTACTATTCCAGGCGACGAGCTAGACTTTATCGAAGACAGGTACGCCCTCGGTTGGATTTGTGGGCAACTCGAGGCTCGAGGGTTGGACATTCCACTGCTGGGCGAGGTTTGACCTTCAAAACCAAGCGTAGGCTCGAGCTTGATAAAGTTTTAATGCAACGATAATGTTCTATTGTGGTTCAAAACGAAAAACAATTCAAATTACCAAAGGCAACCTCGAGAAATTCCAAAATAGCTTGCAGCAACTGAGCGTCCAGAACGACTCGAGCTTAAAAAGTCAGACCCGAATCAAAGCTGTAAAAAGCGAAATCGAGGATTTAGAAGTACAATTGCTCGAGTACCAGAACTTACGGCACTCTGGGAATATCAATGTACCCCTAGCCACCTTGGAGAGCCTAGCCGAAGAACTAACCAAAGCCCGAATTGCCAAAGGATTAACCCAAGCAGAACTTGCTAAGCAACTAGGCATGAAAAGCCAAATGATTCAAAGATACGAAACCACAAATTACGCAGGGGCAAGTCTAGCAAGGGTTCTCGAGGTAGCACGGGTGTTGCAAAAATAGGCTAAATCGCTCAGGGTCGAGCATGGTGTTGTGAGCAGCTAAGATTCATTCAACAATTGTCGTTTACGCAAAAAATCTAAGAATTCAGCAGGAGTAAGCAAAATTGCGGCGTTAATTTGCTCGAGTTCCAAAACACCTATGTTATCGCTGCTCACAAGAGCATTCGCTTGACCTAGCTCAGTAATGGCAATCAGAAAATCATCTTTCGGGTCTTTAGAAGATTTCGTGTTTCGATTCCCCCGAATATACAAACCATCTTGTTTTAATTGATTGATTAAATGACCAACCCTATTTCGTTTGAAACGCTTCTTAAGTCGTGGATACGCACAAACAAGTTTAATTTCCTCGAGCAATTCAAGGTTATACAACACCACAAATAAACGATCCTCCCAACAAGACAAAATCTGCCCGCAAATACCAAAAGGATGCAGCATGGCACTAATAAAAACATTTGTATCCAAAACCACTCGGAGCATTAACGCCGACTGGCTCGAACAGCCCGTTGCGCTTCTAAAGCCAAAGCAATCCCATCAGCTTCACTCAAATCGTGATTGACCACATCATCCTCGAGAATGGCTCTAAAATTTGCTGCCCGACGCTCCAAATCCATCAGAGCCTGTTCAACCACATCCGCTCGAGAAATTTTTAGACTACGACGCAATTTTTCCATGCGTTTCACAGCAACATCCGAAAGAGCGATTTCCATACTCCGAGTGTACGAGTTTTACTTAAAAAGTCAACTGCTGGAACAAACCCAAAATCAAAGCTCAGGCTCAAGCAGTGTTTTGAGAGAAAATACAGAAAGCCCCTCTCCCAACTCGCTTAGGCTCGTTACCCTCTCCCAAAATCGCTTCGCAGGGAGAGGGTTGGTGGTGGCTTTTGAACTTTAAACCCCTCTTTTGAGGGGTCGAGCGAAGCGAGGGGGAGTACGTGAGAGAATATGTTCTTACAGTTAGCTACTCTGAGATTTGCTTGCTGGCTTAGGTCATTTTGCGAATTGTTGTCTTTAGTGTGCTTAGTTATGATTACCGTATGGGTAGTTTGCGCGATAAGAACTATTGGAAATTACGACACTTGGGTCAACAAATGTCAAGTATTTTGTCGTTTCATACAAAGGGTTTAACACATTTTCGAGAAATCATATCAGTGCAGAATTCGGCAAGGTTTTCCCCTGAATATCAAAAACTCGAGCGCGAATTTGACACACTTTGGGGCAAGTATGGATTCAAATCTATGGTCATGGACAAACGGCGTAGATGCTCAACTCGCAAAAGCAATCAGAATTTCACTCGAGTTGTGAGGCGGGCAGAAAAACGGCATGAACGCCAAATTGTCATTCATGCCAGTTTAGGGGAATTAGAAGATTAGTGTATCGTCTCGAGGACAACCCTAACCACATTCTCCACATTAAACCCAAGCTCCCTAAACACAGTCGCATCTGGCGCACTTGCTCCGTACCTGTCAAGCGTCACCATGCCGCCATCCAAGCCCACAAAACGCTCCCAGCCGAGGCTCGAGCCAGCCTCAATTGCCACCCTAGCGCGGATGCTGTTGGGTAGTACACTTTCCTTATGATCGGCACTTTGCATAGCAAAAATATCCCAAGAAAGTAAACTCACCACTCGAGCCTTTTTCCCCTGCTCGAGCAAGACTTTTTGGGTCTCGAGTGCCAAACTCACTTCGCTGCCAGTCGCAATCAGAATCACATCTGGTGTGCCGTCGGAATCCTTAACAACATAGCCACCTTTGGCAGCATTGGCGTTAATCTCGAGGACTGGTAAATCTTGACGGCTAAGCACAATTGCGGTTGGCTTGTGCTGCTGCTCGAGAGCAATTTTCCATGCCACACTGGTTTCATTGGCATCGGCTGGGCGAATCACGCTCAGGTTTGGAATGGCTCGTAAGGCTGCCAAGTGTTCAATCGGTTGGTGGGTCGGTCCGTCTGTGCCTACGCCAATGCTGTCGTGGGTGAACACATAAATCACGGGTTGGTGCATCAGGGCTGCCATACGAATGGCGTTTTTCATATAATCAGAAAAGGTAAAAAAGGTTGCCACAAATGGGCGTAACCCCACCAGTGCCATACCATTTGCCATGCCCGCCATACCAAATTCACGTACCCCAAAGTTGATGTTTCGGGCTGCCAAATTATCTTTGGTCATGGCAGCTTCGCCTTTGATGACTGTCATGTTGCTGCTGCTCAGGTCGGCACTGCCACCAATCAGACGCGGCTCGAGTTTCACCAGTGCATTCAAGCTGTCGCCGCCAGCGTTACGGGTGCGTACCATCTTTCCAACTTCGTATTTGGGCAGGTTCTCGAGTGGGTAGTGCTGGGTTGGGTTTTGCATCATGCCAAGTAATTCTGCTGCCAGTTCTGGGTAAGCTGCCATGTACGCCCCGTATTTTGCGTTGCCAGCCGCCTCGAGTGCCGCTCCTTTTGCACCAGCTTCTTGCCACGGGGCTGCGCCTTCTGGGTCTATAAAAAACGGCTCGAGGTTCGTAAAACCGTACTGCTTTTTAGCAAAAATCACATCGTCGGCGCTTGGGGCTTTACCGTGAACATCGGCTTGTCCCGCCTTTGGTAAACCGTAACCAATTGTGGTTCTCACTTTTATTAAACTTGGGCGCGGGTCGGCTTGGGCGGCTTTGATGGCATTCTCGAGACCAGCGTAATCGGTATCGCCCTCGGTAATCTCGAGGACATGCCAATTGTAAGACATAAAACGGGCGGTGATGTCTTCGGAAAATGCCCACTGGGTCGGACCATCAAGTTGAATGTTGTTATCGTCGTAGAGCATAATCAGTTTGCCTAATCCAAGATGCCCTGCCAGACTGGCAGTCTCGTGTGAAATGCCTTCTTGGAGGTCGCCGTCAGAGCAAATACCGTAGACAAATCCATCCACAATCTCGTGTTGGTCACGGTTGTACCGCGCCGCCAAGTGCTGTAAACCAAGCGCCATACCAACTGCATTGGCAAAGCCCTGCCCAAGTGGACCAGTGGTGGTCTCGACTCCGGGGGTATGCCCAACTTCTGGGTGTCCAGCCGTGGCACTGCCCCATTGCCTAAATTGCTTAATCTGCTCGAGTGGTAAGTCGTACCCCGTTAAATGAAGCGCCGCATATTGCAACATGCTGCCATGACCCGCACTCAGCACAAAACGGTCTCGAGCCAACCAGTTTGGGTTTTTGGGGTTATAGCGCATGATTTTTGTCCACAGCACATAGCCAATGGCTGCCATACCAAGCGGCGCACCGGGGTGTCCTTCTTTGGCTTTGCAAATGGCATCGAGGGCGAGGGCGCGTAAGGTATTGACGGCAAGGGTCTCATTCATCGTGGGTTATCATACAAATTATTTTATGGTGAGACATAAGACTTAGACGCAGTACAAAATAATTGAAGTAGGCAAACCCGATTTGAAAGGCTAAACTATTTGCAAGGGGTGAAATCATGACATTGCAACTTGAATTAAGTAAAAATACAGAGCAAATTCTGACCAAGAATGCCATTCAACACGGAATGCAGCTTGCAGAATACGCAACTTTTCTACTCGAGCAGAGTTTGCAACCAAAAACAGGTGTTGAATTACTCGAGCAGTGGCTTGATGATAAAAACCCTGATAATCAACGCGAACAAACCGAAACTTTTAGTCAATTACAACACCATTTAGACGAAAATCGAATTCATGCTGCTCGCAAACTTTTTTCTAAATGAGCCAAATTATTCTGCTTGATACTGGACCACTTGGTTGCTTGACCTCGCTAGAGCTAAATACCGAATTATTGTTCCTGAAATTGCTGATTATGAACTGCGTCGTGAATTGCTCCGTGCCAACAAAATTAAAGGTTTAGAAAGACTTGAGCAATTTATCTCGAGCTTTGAATACTTACCAATTGATACGACAGCCATGCGAAATGCTGCCGGATACTGGGCAGAAGCCAGACGTATTGGGCAACCAACCGCCACAGATGCAGCCCTTGATGGTGACATGATTTTGGTCGGACAATGGAAAGGTTTGAACGACTCCAAGGCTATGATTGCCACGACGAATGTGCAACACATCTCGAGATTTGCCAATGCAAAACTCTGGGAAGAAATTTAGAGTTACAAAACTTGTGGAATTCCTTAAAATGCAAACTTCAATTATCGTTATGGGAGTCTCGGGGTGTGGTAAGACCACGCTTGGGCAGATGTTGGCGGCTCGGCTCGAGTATCCGTTTTTTGATGCCGATGATTTCCATTCAATGGCGAATAAAGAAAAAATGGCGGCTGGTATTCCCTTAACCGATGCTGACCGTGCTGCTTGGCTCGAGACGCTGGCAAATCTTCTGGGAAAACATTCTCCATGTGTGTTGGCATGTTCGGCATTAAAAGAGCAGTACCGTGTGCAGTTGGCTCGAGAGGCAAATCTGAATTGGGTTTATTTGCGTGGTAGCAAGGAGTTAATTGCGGCACGGCTGCAAACTCGAGAACACTTTTTTAATCCCAAGCTGCTGGCTTCTCAGTTTGAAATTCTTGAAGAACCTCAGAATGCAATTGTGGTTTCGATTGAGCTTCCTATCACCACAATAATCGAAACGGTGCTTGGTGTATTGTCCAATTCGGTTTTGTAATCAGGTTTACCCGTAGAATAAACCATGAAAAGGAAAAATCATGACCACACCAACGGCTGACATCGGCATTATCGGACTCGCTGTAATGGGCGAGAATTTGGTTCTGAACATGGCAAGTAAGGGTTTTACAGTGGCTGCTTTTAATCGCACCATCGAAAAAGTATCAGCATTTAAGGCTGCCCGAGGCTCGAGTGACAAAATTCTTGGGGCAAACAGCTTAGCCGAGTTTGTCGGGTCGTTGCAACATCCGCGTCGGGTGATGCTGATGGTCAAGGCGGGCGCAGCCGTGGATGCAACCATCGCTCAACTCGTGCCACTTCTCGAGGCTGGGGACATTATCATAGACGGCGGTAATAGTCATTTTGATGACACCAACCGACGGGTCAAGGAACTGGAAGCACATGGGATTTTATTTGTCGGTTCGGGTGTGTCTGGCGGCGAAGAAGGCGCACTAAAAGGACCCAGTATCATGCCAGGTGGGTCGGTTGCAGCTTGGGAGCATATCAAACCAATTTTTCAGGGGATTGCGGCTCGAGCCACAGACAACGCGCCGTGTTGTGAATGGCTGGGGAGTGCTGGGGCTGGGCATTTTGTAAAAATGGTACACAACGGCATCGAGTACGGCGATATGCAAATGATTGCCGAAGCCTACAGTTTACTGCGATACGCTGGTCTGGGGAATTCGGAAATCGCTGATGTTTTTTCGCAGTGGAACAAAGGTGAATTAGAAAGTTACTTGGTCGAAATCACCGCCGATATTCTGCGTAAAAAAGATGATGCCACTGGGCTTGACCTTGTGGACGTGATTTTAGACACGGCTGGGCAAAAAGGCACAGGTAAATGGACTTCGACAGTTGCGCTTGATGTCGGCAGCCCCGCCAATACGATTGCCGAAGCGGTTTTTGCACGTTGCTTATCTGCCTTAAAAGAAGAACGGGTTCATGCCTCGAGTATCCTCAAAGCCCCACCAAGCACCCCAATTACCGACCAAGCTGCCTTTATCGAAGATGTCCGCCAAGCGCTGTTTGCCAGTAAAATCTGTTCTTACGCCCAAGGTTTTCAGTTAATGAAAATGGTCGCAGCCGAACAACAATGGAATCTCGAGTACGGCACAATTGCTGCTGTCTGGCGCGGTGGCTGCATTATTCGGGCTGGATTCTTAGAGAACATCAGACAGGCTTACGGCACAGACTCGAGCCTCGCCAATTTACTGCTGGATTCGTACTTTGCACAGGTCATCGAAAATCATCAAGCCGCATGGCGGCGAGTTATTTGCAGCGCCACCACAAACGGCATCTGGATACCCGCCTTCTCGAGTGCGCTGGCGTATTTTGACGGCTACCGCACGGCGCGGCTCAGCACCAATATCCTGCAAGCCCAACGGGATTACTTTGGGGCGCACACTTACGAGCGCACTGATAAGGCTCGAGGCGAGTTTTTTCATACCAATTGGACAGGTGAGGGCGGGACAACCAGTGCCAGCACCTATAGCGTTTAAGGTAACTCGAGAAGCGCAAACCCAATGCCCAAAAATGGAATTCCTCCGAATGTCATCCAACCCTCACCCAACTCGCAAGCTCGTTACCCTCATCCCGCCAAACAGCGCGGGAGAGGGTTGTTCGGTTTGCTCCGTCCTTCCACCTTGGGGGAAGGTGGCGAGGAACGAGCCGGATGAGGGGCTTATCCCCTGCGCTCTTTCTGTCCTCCCTAAGTATTTTGAAAGGAAAACATGCCTAATTCCCTCGAGCCAACTGCAATTATTATTTTTGGTGCTTCTGGCGATTTAACCAAACGCAAACTCTTACCAGCACTGTATCAACTGGTCTTGGATGGTCATGCCCCAGAGCGCTTTAGCATCATCGGGGTGGCTCGGACAGTCATGTCTCGAGACGAGTACCAAGCAATTGCTCAAGAAGCCCTCGAGAAAGCGTACAAGCAACCACTCGAGGAAGAGGCATGGCAGCGTTTTGCAGCCATGCTCGATTACAAACCACTTGATTTTAGTAATGTGCAGGATTTTATTGCCCTGCGGCTTGAACTCGAGCAAGCTGGGTTCTTAAATTGGTTGTTTTATTGTTCTGTGCCGCCAAGTGTCTTCCCGACCATTACGCAACAACTTGGTGAATCTGGGTTAAGTTCTGAAGCCTTGGGCTACACCCGTATTATTGTCGAAAAACCTTTTGGGACAAACCTCGAGACCGCCAAAACTCTGAATCTCGAGTTACACAAGGTCTTTACCGAAAGCCAAATTTACCGCATAGACCATTTTTTGGGCAAAGAAACCGTCCAGAACATTCTGGCATTGCGTTTTGCCAATACGATTTTTGAACCACTTTGGAACCGTAATTATGTGGATCATATTCAAATTACGGTGTCCGAAGATTTGGGTATGGAAGGGCGCGGCGGATTTTACGAAGA
>JAYWHB010000320.1:0-10882 GCA_043777915.1 Deinococcales bacterium | reverse complement strand
CCTGCTCGTAAATTTGCACCTGTTTTAATATTGCCCACAGTGCATTTAATCTCGAGACCTTGCGGATAATTCCTAAGTTGCTCTTCCGTGCTGCCGATGGCTTGGCTTGGTACAATATCGGGGTGTCCTTTTTCTATCGGATTGACCATTGCACCCACCAAAACAGCTAAATTCTGTGCAAAAATTGCCCCAATAATTGAACTGATGGTCTTGTAATCCACACTTGAATACAAAGATAAAGGTAAGGTCGTTAAAAACTCATTGGTTTGCTGGCTCGCTTTTTCGATATGTTCAGAAGTGACCAAAAAACCACAATCAATTTGTGTGCTTAAGTTTAGTTTGTAAGTCACCGTTGTTTTTAAGGCAATTAACAGTTCAATTTCAGTCACAGCTTGGTTGGGTTTAATGTTCAGAGCAGTACAAATCTTAAAAAGCGTAGCAAGGGTCGGCATTTTAAGCGCTCGTTCCATTTGACTGATGTAAGTACGATGTACGCCTGCTAAGTCTGCCAATTCTTCTTGCGATAGATTCGCGGCACGCCGAAACTGAATAAACATCTGAGCAATTGCCTGATTTAACTCGGTCATTAATTTCATAATGAACAAATGAAGACCTTAAGTCTACAGCCTAAAGTATTCAATTTTTAACCTTCTAAGGCGTGTTCTACCGCATTCTCGAGCAATTGCAGCACATGATGGTCGCTTAAGTGATAATAGACCATTCGTCCACGTTTTTGACTGCTGACCAAATTGGCATTTTTTAGGTCACGCAACTGATGACTGACCGCACTTTCGCTCACCCCTGTTAAAGCCGCAAGATCGCAGACACAAAGTTCGCCTGTGCTTAAGCCCCTTAAAATCCTTAGCCGTGTTAAATCCGCTCCAGCCTTGAGAATCTCCACGGCTTTTTGCAGCACTTCTAAACTCGGCATCGTAGCAGTAGCTCGAGCCACGGCTTCAGGGTTGATTTGACGAATTTCGCAATCCTCGAGAACAGCCGACATGGGTTTAGTCTAAGCGGCAGTCTGTATTTGGCGTGTTGCTGTCAACACCTTCTCTGTTTGGTATTTGACAATTTGCAGGTGCAAGGTGTAAATTTTATTATATTTAGGTGTGCCTAAAAAAAGATTTGTTGAATACAAACTTTTTCAAAGCTCGAGGTATTGAGTCAAACTCAGCCATAACACCTAATAGAAATGAGGACTTATGTTTAAGAAATTACTTTCCCGACGGGCTGTCTTACAAAGTGCAGGTGGTTTAGTGGCAGCCACAAGCGCGGCAACACTTTTAACTCAAGCCCAAACAAAGGCTCAGTCCATGCCAATGGATCACAGTGCCATGATGTCAGCCAACCATGCTGGTCATGGTGCAAATATGGCAATGGGCAGTGTCAATCCTGTCACCAATGGCTTTGACCCAATGCGAATGCTGGTGGATTGGGATTATGGCAAGGTCTCTAAAAAGAACGGTCAGACTTTGCGAGAATACGAATTTGTGGCAGTAGACAAAGAAATTGAAATTGCCCCCGGTATTATGTTTCCAGCTTGGACATACAACGGGCGTGTTCCAGGTCCGAGTATTCGCTGTACCGAAGGCGACAGGCTCAGAATCGTCTTTAAGAATGAGGGTTCACATCCACACACGATTCATTTTCATGGGGTTCACCCAAGCGAAATGGATGGTACTCCACTCAATCAACCATTGGTAAAACCCGGTGAAGAATTTACTTACGAGTTCACTGCCGATCCTTATGGCTGCCATCTGTACCACTGTCACTCAGTCTCATTAAAACGCCACATTCACAAAGGGATGTACGGGGCTTTTATTGTAGACCCAATTGGTGGCAGACCTCCGGCTCGAGAATTCATGATGATTATGAATGCTTTTGATACCAATTTTGATGGTGGTAACGAAGTTTATGCGGTTAATACGGTTGGTTTTGAATTTGCTAACCGCCCGATTCCGATTAAACTTGGCGAACTGGTACGGATTTATTTGATCAATGTACTCGAGTTTGATTTGGTCAACAGCTTTCATTTGCATGGCAATGTTTTTGATTATTACGACCACGGCACAACCCTCACGCCAACACTCAGGCGCGTAGATACCATCAGTCAAATGCAAGGGCAACGCGGCATTCTCGAGTTAAAATATAAATACCCCGGACAGTATATGTTTCATCCGCATGTCTCCGAATTTACCGAACTTGGTTGGATGGCACATTTTAATGTGGTTAAACCAGAAGCCTACAGTGCCGCCGTCAAAAGCGTTGGTATGGATACGGCTTGGGAACAAGCCAGTCTCGAGGGCAGTACCGTCGAGTACAACCCAAGCAAGAATCGGGTGGACGAATGAATCCCGAGACTGCGCCTAAAAACAGTGGGCTAATGTGGGTTTTTGCGCTTGTACCGCTTTTATTGCTTGGTGTTCTGATGGCATTTATTGTCGTCTCAGGCGGTGGGATGCGCGAATTGGCAGGACCACCTGTCGAGAGCCTTAAAATCGAGCGGGTTACTTTACCAGCCCCAGATATAATTAAAATCGAAGTCATAAACGACGGACCTGGCGACATTACCATTCCACAAGTTCTGGTAGACGATGCCTTCTGGCAATTTAGTGTTACACCCAGCACCACCATTCCACGCTTAGGACGGGCTACTTACACTGTGCCGTACCCGTGGGTTGCCGAAGAAGCCCATGCGCTTTTACTAATCTCGAGCCTAGGAACGGTTTTTGAGGGCGAAATTCCTGTTGCCATCGAAACACCTAAATTTGACTGGAGTTTATTTTTGCGGTTTGCTTTGATTGGCTTATACGTTGGTGTTATTCCAGTAGCCCTCGGAATGCTCTGGTATCCGTGGATGCGAAATTTAAGCCGCGCAGCAATGAATTTTATTCTTAGTTTAACCATTGGTTTACTGGCATACTTGGCAGTAGGCACGTATTTAGATGCGCTCGAGTTTGCAGAAGAATTACCGGCTTTCTGGCAGGGAACACCGATGGTACTGCTGATAGCGGCATTATCACTTGGGATTTTACTAGCCCTGACAACCAGAAAAGCCAAAGCTAACCCAAATGCCGAAGAAGACACCCTTGGATTATCGTACCGAATTGCGCTTGGTATTGGCTTGCACAACCTCGGCGAAGGACTGGCAATTGGCGCGGCATTTGCGCTTGGCGAAGCTGCCCTTGGCACATTTTTAGTGATTGGTTTTACGCTGCATAACATCACCGAAGGCGTGGGGATTGCTGCGCCAGTGGTTCGTAAAAATCCGGGTTGGAAGCACTGGATTCAATTGGCAATGTTAGCGGGGTTTCCAGCTGTGATTGGTGTTTGGGTTGGTGGCTTTGCCTTTAATCCAATTCTTGCCACGATTTTCTTAGCCATTGGCATTGGTGCAATTGTCCAAGTTATTTGGGAAGTTGGGCGTTTGGTGGCAAAGGACACCGCAAAACTCGGTTTGCCTTTGGTCAATTGGACAAATCTGGCTGGGGTTTTTACGGGTGTGGCGATTATGTACTTCACTGCTTTTATGGTCAAGTAATGAAACCAATTTTTTCTTGGTTCTTGGGTTTGGCATACTGGTGTTTTTTCTGGTCAATGCCCGTTCAAATTTTGTGACGCAATTACTGCAACAATACGGACTTACAGTCTATGACGCTTTGGAAATTTGAAGTTTCAAGCTAAAAGTCGTCCCCTGATTTAACTGGCTTTTTACTTCGATACTCCCCTGCATCGCCTCAACCAAGTGTTTGGCAATCGTTAATCCAACCCCAGCCCCAACACTTTCATCGTCTCGAGAACGGGCTTTGTTAGCACGGTAGAAACGCTCGAAAATATGGGGTAAATCGGCGATAGCAATTCCTTGTCCTGTGTCAATCACACTAAAAACCCCGTAATTAGCTTCTTTTGAAACACGAATTGTTACAGTTCCAGAGATGGTATGGCGCAAAGCATTTGATAACAGGTTATGCCCGATTTGCAGCAATCGGTCAGCATCGGCTAGAACACAAACGGGAATGGTCTCGAGTTGTAGGCTTAGATTTTTTTTCATAAACAACTGCTCGA
The DNA here is from genome assembly GCA_043777915.1 of Deinococcales bacterium. Classification (GTDB taxonomy): domain Bacteria; phylum Deinococcota; class Deinococci; order Deinococcales; family JAAFIG01; genus JAAFIG01. Next base: position 6,814 of record JAYWHB010000320.1, on the reverse strand, counting down.
GTTGATGGTGTAAATCAAAAGCAATCTGCTCGAGTTGTACGGGCTGCATTGCGATTTGAACTGCCCCAGCCTCAACACGACTAAGGTCACTTAAATCGTCCAGTAGTCGCTCGAGTCGTTTGACTTCCACACCAATGCGCGGTGCGGCATGTTCGACACTAAAAACACCATCGAGCATTCCTTGGCTGTAACCAAGCAACCCAGAAAGCGGGGTACGGAGTTCATGGGCAACTGTGCCAAGCAGTTCAATCCGACGGGTTTCAGCTTGCTCGAGTACGCTTGCCATGCGGTTAAAATTTTCGGTCAGTTGTCCAAGTTCGTCTTGGCTGGTTGTTGGGAGGCGTTCCTGATAGCCTCCTGCGGCAATTCGAGCCGAGGCTTTTGAAACACTTGAAATGGGCGCAACAATGCGCCGACTTACAAAAGCACTGACCAAAATAGCCAAGGGAATCGTGACCAAGGCTGCCAATAACAGCGACTGGGTTAAAGCCTGATTAAAGCCGCGCTCGAGGTCGTGTTGCAGGGCGTGAATTTCGGTTGGGGTCATGGCATCTTTGCCCATTGTTCGGGTCATTTCCTCGGCATGGGAACGATAAAAATTTGGCGCAGTTAGCTCCAAGGTGATGACCAATATCACACCAGCCGAAGCAATCACTGCCAGAAAAGCAGCTAGAATTTTACTGCGTAAACCTAAGTTATTCATGCTCGAGCCTCGAGCATTCGGTAGCCGACCCCACGCACCGTCGCAAGATAACGTGGGCGTTCAGGGTCATCGCCTAGTTTGCGCCGTAGACTTGAAATATGCACATCCACCACACGGTCTACACCGGGGAAATCGTCGCCCCAAACAGCCTCAATCAGTTGGTTGCGGCTAAAAACCCGCATCGGTTGAGCCAGTAAGGTATAAAGCAATTCAAACTCGAGGGCGCTCAAGTGTACCAGTTTATCTGCTAAATACACTTCGCGCCGTTGTGGGTCTAAACGCAAATCGCCGTGCTGCAAGGCTTGACTGCTGCTTTGCGTCTCGGTTCGGCGCAAAATTGCTTTGACTCGAGCCACCAATTCACGCGGGCTAAAGGGTTTGGTCAGATAATCGTCTGCGCCTAGTTCTAAGCCAAGCACCCGATCAAATTCTTCACCTCGAGCCGTCAGTAACAGCACAGGTGTTTTATTGTGTGGACGCAGGCGTTTGAGGATTTCAAGCCCGTCTATTTCTGGCAACATCACATCGAGAATCACCAAATGCGGCGCGGTGTCTAGGATTTGTTGTAAGCCAGATAAGCCAGTCTCGGCACTCGAGACCACAAACCCTTCCCGCTCGAGGTAGCCACGGGCAATATCACGCACACTGGGTTCGTCATCAACCACCAAAATTCTGGTCACACCGCATTGTAAACCACAACAACGCACTTTACACAAACTTAACGTAAGCCAAAAAAACCTGTTCTGTAAATAATAAATTGTCTTTATCAAAACTAAACAATAGCTTTGTATGCTCTAAGCCTATGAAAAAGATTTTATTGGCATTGGGTTTTATTGGCACACTCGGTTTAGCAGCCCTAACCGTTCCAGCCGTGGCACAAATGAACATGGGCGATATGAAAATGGGCAACATGGGCGATTCTGGCGCAAAAGCGCTTGCCAAACTGAGCGGTAAAAACTACGACATCGCTTGGTTATCGCAAATGATTGAGCATCACCGTGGGGCTGTTGAAATGTCCAAGCTGTGTGTTAAAAATTGTCTGGATAAGGATGTTAAAGCCGCCGCACAAAAAATTATCAATGCCCAAGACAAAGAAATTTTGCAAATGACCACTTGGCTTAAAAACTGGTATAAAGCCACCCCAGACCCTAAGCAAATGGCAATGATGAAAGCCGATATGAAACCGATGATGGACACATCTATGGGTGGAATGCAGCCAATGGCGGGGCATAGCATGGCGATAGACCGCAGCTTTCTCGAGGGCATGATTCCACACCATCAGCACGCCGTAGCAATGGGTCAAGATGCCATCAAACGCGCCTTGCGTCCAGAACTCAAGAAATTTGGGCAAACTGTGGTGAATGACCAAAGCAAAGAAATTAAAGAGTATCAGGGTTGGTTAAAAACCAAGAAGATTTAAGCTAGTGCTAAGTACACCCCGAAATGTTTTAGAGTTTTGTTCCTAAAACATTTCCGACTAACAGGAGTAAGGGCAACGTATCTCACGCTGGAAGCGACCCTGCCCGTCAGGTGCATGTTTAGGGTCAAGAATGACAGAATTGATGCTTTTCTGAAAATTCTAAAATGAAAGCGTGAGATACTTAATTGGGGTTCTACAAAACTTTTTTATCACCAGAGGTTAAACATGAAGGCATTCAAATTTAGTATTTTAATTTTAGGGATTGGTTTTGGTGTGGCTTTGGCGCAATCAAACTATGCACTTCAGTCAGGGCTTGGTTTTGAATTCCAGCGCTTAAACAATTGCGGACCGATGACCGCTAAAATGGCATTGTCGCTAGCTGGCATCAGGGTTTCTCAAGCCGAGGCTGCGGCGGCACTGAAAGGCAGTTATCCAGACCGCAATGTGACCACCCCAGAAATGGCAGCTTACCTGCAAGCCAACGGGCTACAAACCATTCGCCGTTGGCTTGCAACCCCAGATTTGGTACGAAGTTTGGTCAAAGCTGATTTTGCTGTTATTTTACATCAGCAACAAAAAACCAACAGTGATATTGGACATTTTCGAGTGGCTTATGGTTTTGACCAAAACGCCATTGTTTTTGGTGATTCGATGTTTGGGGCAAAGTTTCGTTTAACCAACCGCGAATTTGCGATTGTTTCTAAGCCTTACAACGGCGAGTATTTGATTGCCTACCGCCCAAAGCAACGTGCTGCATTGCAAAAAATCCTTGGTAAGAACTGGAACAGACAGCTTAATTTAGAACGACTCGAGCAGAACTCGAGATTACGCCTTAAAAATGCACCAAGCGATTCGGCGGCATGGTGGGGTCTTGGGCAGGCGTACCTCTATCAAGGACTGACAAAATCGTCTGCTAAGGCTTTTAGTCAATCCCACAGCTTGGGATTGACTGCCAGACAATACTGGTATCAACATGATGCTTTTGAGGCTTGGAATAAAGCTGGCTTGTACCAACAGACGATTCGAGTCGCCGCAAGTGCGCTTAAAGGCTATCCCAACAGCCGTGAAATCAACGCCTATTATGCAACGGCGCTCGAGCAGCTTGGGCAGTACAAAAAAGCCTTGGCTGCATGGCAAGCTGCCGCTAAAGAAGACCCGCGCTCGAGTCAAGTTCAAGTGGCGCTTCAAAGGCTGAGTAAAAAAATAGAAAAGCGCTAAATAGGCTAGGTTAGCGCCTCCAAAAGAATGCCATTTCATCGTTGTTACAGGACAGACACGGGGGTGTCCTGACCATAAACGCGCACCTGACGGGCATGGTCGCCTGTCCCTATGGTCATGAAATAAAAATACGTGAGGTAGGGGCGAACCCCTGTGTTCGCCCTGTTTTTCCGTTCACACATTCAATGAAAAACCCTAAAAATCAAAACCTTTCGGAGGCTCTAGGCATGGGTTGAGTCTCCATTTTGCGAATCAAATTTTTGTTATTGCCCGCACCAAATGACTTGACTTTTATTCAATTATTCAATAGATTATTTGAATATGAATCCACTCGAGAAGCGTCAATTCAAAAATCAGCTTTATAGCCAAATCGCTAAAATCAGTAAAGCCCTTGCTAATAATCACCGTTTGGAACTGCTTGAACTCTTAACCCAGAGTGAGCGCAGTGTCGAACAATTGGCAAAAGAAACAGACCTCAGCCTTGCCAATGCCAGTCAGCATTTGCAAGTGCTGCTTGCTGCGGGTTTACTCGAGCAGCGCCGCCAAGGGGTATTCATTTTTTACAAAGTCAATCCAGATGCTTATAAAATCTGGCAATCCTTGCGTGACTTTGCCCAAGTGCATTTGGGGTTAGACCGTTTTGTGAATAAAGTAATTGCCGAGGAAGCCATAACACTCGAGGAATTACAAGCTCGCTTAGAAAAAGGCAAAATAATTTTACTCGATGTCCGTCCAACCACCGAGTTCAACACGGCACATATTTTAGGGGCAAAATCTGTGCCACTATCAGAACTCGAGGCGCTGATGCCAAGCCTTTCTAAAAAACAAATGATTGTGGCGTATTGCCGAGGACCTTTTTGTGTTTTTGCCGATGAAGCTGTTGTTCTGCTTCGTGCCAATGGTTTCCAAGCCAAGCGTTTTTCAATGGGTGTTCCAGACTGGCAAAATGCTGGGTTTCCAATCGGGGTGAGCGCATGATCTTCCGTCAGTATTTGCATACCTTACCCGCCATTGGCGCGTCGTATTTACTTGGCTGTGGTGGACAAGCCAGTGCTGCAATTGTTGACCCGATGGGCAGTACCCAACCGTACTTAGAAGATGCAGCGCGGCTTGGTGTACAAATTTTATACATCATAGACACACACGTTCATGCTGACCATCGCTCGAGTAGCTTAGAACTGGCGGCGACGACAGGTGCAAAGTATGTGCTTCACAAGAGTGTCAATGCAGAATTTACCTATCATGCAGTATCCGACGGCGAGCAACTCGAGTTAGGCAATGTGCTGTTGACCCTTTGGCACACGCCTGGACACACCCCAGAACACTTGTCGGTATTGGTCACAGATAGGACTCGAGCTTTAGAACCTTGGATGATTCTTACAGGTCATACCTTGATGATTGGTGATTTAGGACGCACCGAACTCGCCAGCAGCGCAGAAGTGGGTGCAAAAGATTTATTTCAAACGGCTCAACGCCTCAAAACTCTGCCAGACCACCTCGAGATTTACCCCGGCGCATACAGTGGTTCGGTCTGTGGACGTGGTTTATCGGGCAAAGCAGTCAGCACCATTGGTTTTGAGAAGCGATTCAATCAAACCTTTGCCATTGATTCCGAAGCCGAATTTATTGCACGGATGATCAAAGAAATCCCACCGCGCCCAGAAGGATTTGCCGAATTTCGAGCCAAGAACTTGGCGGGCTAATGCCACAAGTTCGCTTAGGCTTGCGTGAAAATGCTGGACAATTTGCGCTACTGATGCTGATAAACGCAATGGTTGGCGGTATGGTTGGACTCGAGCGAACCGTTTTACCGCTTGTCGCTACCCAAGAATTTAAGCTCGGGGCAAGCCTTGTTTCGCTTAGTTTTATTGTTGGTTTTGGACTGACCAAAGCACTGGTTAATCTGATGAGTGGGATTCTGGCGGATCGTTACGGACGCAAATTTTTACTGATTCTGGGTTGGGTATTTGGTTTGCCAGTTCCATTTATTTTAATGTACGCGCCAGCTTGGGAATGGATTATTTTTGCTAATGTGCTGCTTGGCATCAACCAAGGCTTGGCATGGTCGGCGGCTGTGATTATGAAAATAGATTTGGTTGGACCAAAAGCACGCGGACTAGCGGTTGGCTTAAACGAATTTGCTGGATATTTTGCGGTTGGAATCACCGCTTGGCTGACAGGTTATTTAGCCAGTATTTACGGATTGCGCCCCATTCCATTTGCCCCCGGTATCGTCTACGCAAGTCTTGGGTTATTTCTGTCTATTTTTTTGCTCCGTGACACCAAAGCACACTGGCAACTCGAGCAGCAAACAACACTCGAGCCAGCCAAAAAAACAACTTTCTTGAGTGTTTTTGCAATCACTTCATGGCAAAACCCCAGATTATTTGCGATGTGCCAAGCAGGATTGGTCAATAACTTGGGGGATGGTTTGTCATGGGGATTATTTCCCTTATTTTTTGCCGAAAAAGGTTTAGGACTCGAGTCCATTGGTTTACTCAAATTTATGTATCCTTTGGTTTGGAGTGTTCTGCAAGTGCTAACCGGACCATTATCAGACCGTGTGAATCGGTTTTCTCTGATTGCCGCAGGAATGACTGTGCAAGCCATCGGCTTAGGGCTAATTATTCTTGGTCAAAACCTTGAAATTTGGATGGTTGCCACTGTTCTTCTGGGGGCTGGTACTGCGATGGTTTATCCAACCCTAATTGCTGTGGTCAGCACCTCGAGCCAACCTGCATGGCGGGCGCAAGCCCTTGGTGTCTACCGTTTTTGGCGCGACCTTGGTTATGCGATTGGTGCATTGTTAGCTGGAATTCTTGCCGATTGGCTGGGTTTCACACCAGCCATTGGGATTGTGGCTGTACTGACTTTACTTTCGGGCTTGCTGGTGAAACTTACAAAAAGTCTGTGATTCAAGTATTGGTTTTGATGCACTATTAGCTTTAAGGACTGACTCGAGCCAGTGGTTTAGCAACACGCGGGTCAAGCGGATTAACTAAGAAAATCGCTCCCCAAGGCACATAGGTGCTGCGGGTTGTATCAGTCAGAACTGTACCGTTGTTGTAACGCACCGTGCGGTTTTGACGCACCGAAATTCCAGATACGGCACTGTCGAGTTGCCTTGTACGTCCAAGCGGCACAGTGGCATCGGCTTGGAAGCGGTCTGCGGCTGGGGCTTTACGCGCAAAATAAACAGGTTTGGCGAGACTGACTTTACGGTCTGGGGCTGCCCCAAATAAATCTACGCGCATCGTGTAGCGATTTGGATTAACCGTGACTTGCATCAGTAAACTCGAGCCAGTGTCGTTCTTAAAGCGCAGATTTTTGTACGGGCTATAGACCGTCGCTTCAAAACCAATTGATGGCGCAAAATTTCGGGTTGCCATTTCATAATAGCTGACGCGGTAACTGTGGTTGCTTCGGGCAGTGATTGGTAAACCTGATAAATAAGCGGCTCGCCAAACCGTGGT
>JAYWHB010000319.1:0-3852 GCA_043777915.1 Deinococcales bacterium | reverse complement strand
CAACGCCGCCACCAACCAGCCATCGGAGGAACACGAAAGCACCAAGCCAGATTTGACAGCACTTGCCAAGTCGCGCATGGCATGACTTTTACCAAGCCCAGCCGCACCCTCGAGCAAAACGACTTGTGCGTTATTAGCCTGAGCCACAGCCAAGGCAACCTGCAAATCAGCCGCAATACCCCTCAAAATCATACATCAGATTGTAACGCAAAAAAAGAAATTGCTGTACGATACTCACCATGCCACGTACCTTAGATAAAATTCGTCAAGCCAGTGTTGAAGAATACCTGAATTTCGAGGAAACGGCTTTGGAACGCCATGAATTTGTAGATGGAAGTATCTTTATGATGGCTGGCGGAAGTGTACAACACGCTCAAATTGCGCTGCGTTTAGCGGCTAAACTCCTTGCCAGTACCGAAAATACCGAATGCGAAGTGGTTAATGCTGATGTGAAATTACAAATTGGCAGTGTTTACTATTACCCAGATGTGATGGTGTCTTGCCAAGAGGATAAAACCGAACGAAGATTTTTTCAAAACCCTTGTAGCATCATCGAAGTTTTATCAAGCAGTACCGAACCCATAGACCGAGGCGAAAAGTTACTGCTGTACCGCACCATTACGACCTTACAAACCTATATTTTACTGGCACAAGACACCATAAGAGCCGAAGTGTACAAGCGTCTACCCGATAATACATGGCGTTACGAAGTGCTAGAAAAAGAAGATACCTTAGAAATTCCATGCGCCAATTTTAAGCAACCACTTGACTCAATTTACAAAGGCGTACTCGAGACCTAACCTTGGCTCGAGTTAGCACTGCCACCACAAGACACCAAAGCGGCAGCCAAAACAACGGTACTTTTAACGAAATTATTCGTACTTTCCTCCAAGAACTCGAGTTTTGCATCGGCTCGAGTAGAAGCAGTTTAAGAATAAACCGTTACAGTGAGCGCAACAAATTCTTACAACGTTTTTCACGGCTTTAATTCTTCTCGAGCCGATGCAGAGTAGAATATGGGTATGCGCTTACCGATTGGGATTCAAAACTCAAGGTTATGTACAGCGCTGCCTGAATCATCCACTGCAAAGGCTTGTTTTCTCAATTCCTCGAGTCTCATAGCGACAGCAATACTAAAGGTTTGATGTTCATGCCCATACTGGTCTATTCGAGTTTTGGCAGGAACATTGCGAATCTGTACCACGGCACCTGTTTTACTGGTGTAGCTATATTCAATTCGGTTTTCTAAAATCGTTGGGGTCATTTTTTCCTCAAATGGTGTGGGCTGTAATAATCAAATACTGGTCAATCCAAGCGACTTTTATTCTGTACCAACGCAAATCTGAAGTGCGATGCTCAAAGTTTATTCCTGGAATTCGTTCAAGGTTGTTATCGGGTAAATCCTTACTTACAGGAACTCCAACCAGCACAGCTTCAAGCAGTTGAAACAAGGTCAAATTATCGTCTTCGGCGGCATTGGCAGCGTGTCTTGTGATTTCGATTTCTTGCTTATCAAGTGCATTGTGAATCATTTCGAGTTCCCAGTCAAGTATCTGACTGGTGGTGAAGTCGAAGGGTTCGAGCATAAAAAAACCATACCACATTCTTATTTCAGGCGGTCTTGCGTATTGGGCAGATGGGCAAAAAAGCCATTGGTGCTTGGGAGACCACGGTACTCTAAAATTGCCAACTTCACTTTTAAGAAGTGAAGTTGGCTCGAGCAGTCAGACACGACTATGGTTTTATAAACGCAACGCGGTAATTAGCACCAAAATTCTCAGAATTGTAGACATTAGCTAGGATTGCCCCAGTATCGCTAATACCAATAACCTCGAGAATGGAGTAGTTTGGAACAGTAATTCGGGTGTACGCACCGTTTTTATAGAGCCAATACTGATAATCAGTGCTTGAAGCCATCCCAGTGGCTCTGAGCAAAACATCGCCATTGTTATTGACATCAAGAAGCCTCATGTCTTGGTCTTGAATTGGTCCTGGTACTGTACCGAGCGATGTGACCGCCGCATCGCCCTCGTTCCATTTAACCAATTGCTGACCTTTCACGCCGTACACTGTTCCAGCATTGGTCAAACCTGAACCAAAGGTAAAGGTTTCGGGCATCGGGCTGAAAGTTGTACCCTTCAAAATTCCGTCTGGAAACAGAATTGTTCCTGCATTGTTCATGCCAGATGCCCTATATCCGCTAATACCGCTTGGTGAAAGCCGTGAGAGTTGCGTTGCCGTTGTATCGCCTGCTTGCCACTTGAAATGTGTCTTCTGACCAGAGTTAAAGTTGGCAGCCACAACTTGTTTTGAATCATTGCAGCCAAAGACAAAATTCTCATCGCCGAACGGAATTTCGCTAACACTATTGGCGGTTTTGTCATAGAACAAAGCGTGATTGATTCGCCCTGTCTTGAAACCAGTAAAAGCAACATCGCCATTTGAATTGATGCACGGACTGTATGCGTACACCTCAGTCGAAACGCCAATGTAACCACTTGGCAATACAGGTAAAGCTGTGGACGATGTGCCGTCATAAATAAACCCAAGTGAGTTTCCCGTCTGGTTACTTGGGGCTGTAAAGAACACACGCCCATCAGCACTAATTGCTTTACCTCGAGCCGATGAATTGGTTGAAACAAAGGTCACACCGCTACCACTCGGCGCAGCCGTGACTGTAACTGCCACAGCATTAGAAGTGATTCCACCACTACTGGCAGTAATGTTGCTCGAGCCAGCCGCCACACCCATCACTACACCGGTACTCGAGACCATCGCTTTAGCCATATCGCTCGAGGCAAAGCTAAAGGTCGGCTGTGTGGCTAATGCCGTACCGCTCGAGTCCTTACCCACGGCTGTACAAGTGCTGGTGGCGGTTACGGCAATACTGGTTGGATTGCAACTCAGGACAATACTCGAGAGTGTGGCGGCTGGTGGTGTGTTAGGGACAACCAAAGTGTATGTGCCGAAACCCGGAATACTGATGGTGACAATGTTGGTGCTTGTATCAAAGGTATATGTGATGGTTGTCCAAGTTGTGCCGCCAAGTTGCAGTGCCACAACCTGAGAAATAAGGGCTTGGGGTCGCAAACCTACGCCGAGGGCAGCAATTTCGCTCGGCTCGAGTTTAATTTTAAGACTGGCAGCATTGGCAAAGTTTCCTGTGCCACCCGCTACCGTAAAGGTTTTGCCAGCAATAATTTTTTGGTTGCTTGGTACGGCTGGCGGACTGGTGTTCTCGGAAATGGTTACGGCTGTGTCTACAGTCAGTGCGCCTGCTGGAAAAGTCAGACTAGCAACGCTGTTACTCGAGATGACTGTGCCACCTATTGCACCAATAGTCGGGGCTGGTTGGGGTTGTGGACACGCCACCAACGCTGCCGAAAGAAGTATCCCGAACATCCCAAGTCTTTTCATAAAGCCTCCAAATACCCAAGCCTCGAGTATGGAAATCAGTTTAAGAATTGGGCGTTACAGTTAGCGTAACAAAAAATGTTCGCCTCATTTTCAAAGTTTTTTTGCAAGGTCATCCACGCCAATAATCTCATAGACGTTCCCATCTGGGGCGCGAAAGTGTTGCCATGCTTTGCCATCTTGACGTTGTGGCTCGGGGTAAATAAATTCAACCCCAAATTCGAGTAGTTTGGCTCGAGCTTGGGCAAAAGAATCCACCTCAAAACCAATCACTGGTGCATCGCCAAAAAATTCGTGAAACTCATCTTGGTTGTTATAAACATGAACTTCGGTGTTGTCTGCCAAATAGAATCTTGAACTTTGTTGGTCTTTACTTTGTAACTCGAGACCAAGCGCATTTTCAAATAGCGCAGACATGGCAGTAAAATTTTTGGTACG
>JAYWHB010000318.1:0-10885 GCA_043777915.1 Deinococcales bacterium | reverse complement strand
GCGAAGGTGGTCACACCAAAGGTAAAGTCGTGATTGAAGTGATTTAAGACTCTTTGCCATCTGCGCGACAATTGCCCTGCTCTAAAACTCTTAGGATGAGGGCTAAGGAGAAATAAATTATGCCAACACGTAAAGCAGTTGCTACTTGGACAGGAACACTTAAAGAAGGAAAAGGACACCTTGCAGGTCAGAGCGGCTTAGACATGCAGTACGCCTTCACCAGCCGTTTTGAAGATGGCGCTGGAACAAACCCAGAAGAACTCTTGGCGGCGGCTCATGCGGGTTGTTACAGCATGGCGTTAAATGCAGCCCTCGAGAAGAATGGCTTTTCAGCCGAATTTGTCAGCACCGAAGGGCAGTGTACCGTCGAAAAAATTGGTGATGGGATGGTTATTTCCAAGTTAAAACTGGTGACTCGAGCTAAAGTACCGGGTTTAAGCGCCGAAAAATTTCATGAGTTTGCCGAAGCCACCAAGACGGGTTGTATTGTTTCTAAGGCATTAGGGGCTGTTCCAAGCATGGAACTCGAGGCAACTCTCGAAGCATAGGTTTTGAATGTAAAAAGCCCCGAAGCACTCGGGGCTTTTTTTGTTCTCGAGAGTTAATTAAAGATGTTGGTTTGGGTGTTGTACTGCCCAAAAAACCATTTGGTAACTCGTTCAGCATAACCGCTTGGTACATGACCGCCAGCTTGGACAATAAAAAAGGTCACATCTGCCTCGCAAGCTGCATTGTTAGCGACGTTGCGTTGCTTGTAAGCCGTGACGGTTTTGCTGCCAATGTTGGCGTTGCTAAAGACTGGATTGGCTGATGGTAAAACATTGCCGCAGTTGCTCGAGGTTGTAGCCCATTGTTTGGTCATCAAAATTAAATTGCCGTATTCGTTGTCTAAAGCTGGGGCGGCGGTTTCGGCTAAGTCATTTGAACCGTGAATATTAAAAATCCGTGGAGGACTGACTCGAGTGTACAAACTGCTCTTTGGACCAAAATAGCCAAAACCACCGTTTTCACCACAAACAAAGTCCGAATCGGCAGGTGGGTTATACGGTAGTGTGCCATTACCGCCGTTGCTGGTAGCGCAGTAAAACGTGCCAGAAATTGGGGCAATCGCGCTGATTAAATTCTTGGTCTCTGGATGAGCGTACAAATAATAGGCAAAGCCAGCCCCTCGAGATTCACCAACCACAAAGACTTTACTCGGGTCTATTTTGTTGCCAGCCCCAAAAAGTGGATTGGCGGCGCTCGAGCCTCGAGTGATGATTTCTTTAATAAAAGCAATATCGTCTACTTCGGCAGCCGCCCCAGCGTTATCTTTGCCGTCCATGCGAAAACGCCATGTGGCATTTAAGCCTTGTGGTGAAACCAGCACCGCCGCTTGTGCATCTGTAAAAGTGGTGTAGCTGCTCGGGACTTGGACATTCGAGTCACCGTCGCCGTGTAAGAAAATAATTAGTGGTCTGCCATTGGCTGGCGCAGCCACACCCGAAACGCGGTATCTCGAGGTGCGAGAGGCTTGTAGCACCCCAGAACCAGTCACGGCAAAATTGGTTGTGCCAGTCGTGGCGGCGGGTGGATTAGCCACAAAAGTAGCATTAACCGTGCAATCGGCGCTGATGACGGCTGTGGTGTAAAGATTTGCATTCAGGTTGCCGCCGCAACCAGTCACACTCGAGATGCTAAATCCAGCGTTAGCAGTCACGGTTACGTTAGCGGTTGCTCCACTGTTCACTTTTTGCGTTGGTGGTGAAACATTGCCGTTTGCCCCCGCGTTGGCTGTGACCGTAAATTGTACGGCTGGATTTGGATTTGGACATGCCACCAAAATTCCGATTAACCCAACTGCTAAAACCCAATGTTGTCGCTTCATAAAAACCTCCATTGTTCTCGAGAACAACCTACAAAAAAGCCTTTCTCAAAGCTCATAGCTCATGGCTCAATGTCCACTTAAGTATAAACGTGGTCTTGTTACCTGTGCGTTACCTGACATAGACTGCCCCAATGCCAGATGCGACTCGTTTTCCTCATGACCACTCGAGTCGCCTTGTGGATGTGCAGAATCTTGGAGTCAATTACGGCGAAACCACGGCACTCGAGGGAGCAAATTTTCACTTGTGTCCGCGTGAATTTGTGGCAATTATCGGACCGAATGGCGCGGGCAAAAGTACCCTCCTAAAAGCCATGTTGGGCTTAGTGCCGTATAAAGGCACTGTTACCTTCTCGAGTCATTTACAACCTAAGCCAACGCAGCAAATTGCCTATGTGCCGCAAGCTCGAGCGCTCGATTGGGCTTTTCCTGTGACCGTTTGGGATGTGGTGATGATGGCTCGAGTCAAAAAAATTGGTTGGTTGAAAAGTGCCACTCAAGCAGACCGTGAAATTGTAAAGAATGCCCTCGAGCGTTCTGATTTAATGGATTTACGGCATCGTCCAATCGGCGATTTATCTGGTGGGCAACGCCAACGGGCATTGCTGGCACGAATGATTGCACGGCAAGCCGCGCTGCTATTCTTAGATGAACCGTTTAATGGGGTGGACAGCACCACCCAAGACCGAATCTTAGAACTCCTTGAGGCAGAACGGATTACTGGCAAAGGGATTTTAATGGTCACACACGACCTCGAAGCCGCCAAAAATTGGTGTTCGCATATATTACTGGTCAATCAGACCGTGATTGCCTCTGGTAAGCCAGAACGGGTGTATACGCCCGAGAACATCGCCAAGACCTTCTCGAGAGGTGTGTTATGACTTGGTTGCTCGAGCCGTTGCAATTTGAGTTTTTCCAGCGTGCGCTTTTGGGGGTTGGTATTATTGCCCTGCTTTGCGGCGTAATTGGTGCATTTGTGGTGCTGCGCGGCTTATCCTATATTGGGGATGCAATGGCGCACGCGGTTTTTCCGGGGATTGTGGCTGCCTTTCTACTTAAAATAGACTATTACCTTGGGGGCGTGGCAGCCGCGATTATTACAGCCCTTGGGATTGGTTGGGTCTCGAGGAAAAGTGGCTTAAAACAAGATGCTGCGATTGGAACAGTTTTTGTTGGGATGTTTGCATTGGGTATTGTCCTGCTCTCGAGAACCAAGTCGTACAGCGTGGATTTAGCCCATTTATTGGTTGGCGACCCGCTTGGTATTGCCCCAGAAGATATTCTTGCGACCACCATCTTTACAGTTATAATTTTGGCTGCCTTATTTGCCATTCGTAAAGAATTGGTGCTGATTGCTTTTGATGAAATCGAAGCTCGGGTTTCGGGGTTGCCAGTCCAGCGTTTGAATGCTTTTTTGATGATTTTAATTGCTTTAACCGTGGTGCTGGCGATTCAAATGGTCGGTACAGTGTTAGTGGTGAGTATGCTGGTCACGGCTTCCAGTACCGCCCGAATGCTGACCTCGAGACTGAGCCAAATGATTCTGGTCGGTAGTTTGGTAGGGGCATCGGGAGGCATGCTTGGTTTGTACGCTTCGTATCACTTTGATGCCCCAGCAGGAGCAATGATTGTGCTTGTCAATACCGCTATTTTTGTGCTGGTGCTGGTGTTTCGACATAAACGCTAATGAGCTATGAGGGTGAAAGGGCAAAGAGCAAAGGTTGTTTACTTTTGCCCTTTGCCTTTCGCCTTCCCCTAAGAACTCGCACTGGTGTATGAGCGCAAAGCAAAACGCCAGAACCATCTCGAGGCTAAAAATAATCCAAAGGCTAAAAATAAGGAAATCCAAACCGAAATTGTCTCGAGTTTGCCCGTAAAGGCTTGGGCTGGAACAGTGGTAATAAAGGCTATCGGGATAATAAAGGTAAAAAATAATCGCATCCAGCCCGGAAAAACCGTGACTGGGAATTGCCCTGCGCGGTAGAACCCCCAGAATAACTCGGTGATATTTTCGACCCTGACAAACCAAAAAGCAGTGGTGGCAAGCATAAACCAAATGCTATAAACCATAAAATAAGCACTGAGCAGCAATAAACAACCCAAAGCCAAACCAAGCAAATCTGGTCTAGGCTCGAGTTGCCAAATTGCCCAAATCATAATCCCAAGTCCCAAGAAAACATCGGGGAGACGCAATAAATTGAGGTTACGAAAACTGACCAAAAATTGGGCATCTATCGGTTTTAAGAGTGTAAAGTCCATTGTGCCGGTGCGGACACCTTCGGCAATGCGGTTCAGGTTGGGAGCAAGTGCCATACTCATTAAGCCATCAAAAAGGGTAAAAATACCCAGTACCACGGCTGCTTCTGGCAAAGACCAACCCCCTAAGTTCTGGCTGTTGCCTACCAAAATAGTTAAACCAAGGTATGAACCAACCATTCGTAGTAACGTTTCGATTAAATTGACTACAAAATTAGCACGGTACTCGAGTTGGGCGCTTAAACTTGCGCCCATAAAAATCGCAATCAGTCTCGAGTAACGCCTGAGCATGTTTAGCGTGAACTGGCTTGACGCAAACGGCTACTGGGCAAAATGGCACTGGGATTAAGAATACTGCCGCCACTGCGAATTTCAAAATGCAGGTGTGGACCACTGCTGTTGCCTGTGCTACCGACCCTAGAAATCATTTGCCCCTGGCGAACCCGTTGCCCTTTGGAAACCAGTCGTCTCGAGTTATGAGCGTAATAATAATCGCGTCCGTCAATGCCGCGAATGGTGACTAACTGCCCATACCCAAAGACATTCCACCCCGAAAAAGTAACCGTACCAGACAAGGCTGCGTAGACTGGTGTGCCAGTTGGGGCAGCCAAATCCAGTCCAGCGTGACCATTCTTAGGACCACGGTAGGAAAAACGCTGGGTGATTACACCCATGATGGGCCAGAGCGGACGTTCATAACCACTCGAGACTTGATTCACAGTGCTGCTCGAGCCTCCAGTCACAGTGCTGCTCGAGCCAGAAATTTTCAGCACTTGTCCAATGCGAATACGATCAGAGGAGAGATTGTTTGCAGCGCGTACTTGGGAAATACTGACACTGTTGCGCTTAGCAATGCTGGATAGCGTATCGCCTGAACGCACCATGACACTTTGAGCCGAAGCTACTGCCAAAACACCAATGGCAGCCAAGCTGAGTACGATTTTCCCAAATCGGTTTTTAAGTGAATCAATCATTGCTCTGGGACAGTAACACACCACCAGACCAGATGGAAGAGGGAATTTCACACAACCTACAAAAATACCCCGATACCAAAAAACTTTTGGCTGCCCTCGAGTCCAAGTATTTTTGATGGTGACAAGCACCAAAAAAAGGCAATCTTTCAAAAGAACGCAACCAATCAATCCTCGGTAGAACGCCGTAAATAAGGCACTAAACACAACATTGCCAGCAATCCCAAACCGCCCAGCACGGCAATCCCACCTCGAGACCCAAACGTTGCCATCAGCCAACCCGCAAATAACGAACCCGGTGGTGACATGCCCGCAAAGACCAACGAATACACACTCATGACTCGAGCGCGAAGCTCATCGGGAGTATGCAGTTGCACGGTTGAATTTGCCGAAACCGTAAAAAAATTCATTCCACTTCCAGCTAAAAACAAACTCAAACCAGCCCACCAAATACTGGGGGAAACTGCCAGCAGCAGCATTGCAAAGGTCAATTGGAACGCTCCCCAAATCATAAAAATACGCTTATTCGCCCCTCGAGCCGCCTGTAGAACCGCGCCAGAAACAGCACCACCCCCAAAAGCTGCCCCAAGTAAACCAAATCCAGCCTCGTCCAGCCTCAAAGCAAACCGTGCAAAGGTTGGAATAATCACCTGAAAGTTAATCACCGTTAAAGACAACAGCATCAGCATTAAAATTGGGATGCCAACACTTTTTTCGTTTTTCACATATGCCAAACCGACCCGAATATCCTCGAGCAAATTGGTTTTTTTAGGTACAGGTTGCGGAATTTGAATTCGCCAAATGGCATACAAGACCCCAAGAAACGACAAGGCATTAAACAAAAAAATACTTTGTAACCCAAGCGGTGCAACCACCCCAAACAGCGCCCCACCCAGCACCCGAGTCGTATTGAACGCCAAAGTATTGAGTGCAATCGCATTCGACATAAATTCCCTTGGCACGAGACTCGGCACAAGACTCTGACGTGCCACCATATCCACCACATTCGCAAGCCCAGCCGTAAATGCCAAAATTGCCACCACGGTAAAGGACTCGAGCTTTAATGCCAACACAAGTGTAAAACCAAATGCCACACCCATCAGTGTGACCTGCGAAACCAACATTGCCTTGCGCCTCGAGACCCGATCAAGCACTGCCCCCGCAAAAAGCGAAAATACCAAACTTGGAGTCCATTGAATCGCGGTTAAAATACCAAGTTGCGATGTTGCCAATGCTGGCTGATTTGGGTACAAAATGGTCACCACTAACCAAGAAATTGCACTGGCTTGCAGCCATGAGCCGATTAAAGAAAACACTTGGGCAAACCAGAAACGGCGATACGCCACCACCTCAAATGCCGCGAAGATATGCACGGTTAAAGCATATTACTTTTAGCTTGGGCTTTGCGTTGACGCAGCAGCCAGTTGTCGTACCTAAAATTTTCTTTGAAGATACTTGGCGAATTAGAATCCCCAACAATCTCAAGCGGAATCCCATCTACCTCGAGCCACGCATGACCATCTAACTTAGCCCCATTACGTCGCACACCGCTCACAAAACTTGTAGCAAAACCCGATTCAGACAATACTTGAAGCAGCGCCAAAGAACGTGGTACACAAGGATTAAATTTAATTGGCGATAATCGCATTGCCCAATTCATGCCATACTGCACAGACTCGAGAAGTGCATAGTTAGCACGATTTTTTTGCTTAGCTTGGCGATCAAAACCAGCCACCATTTTGGTTAAATCACCACCTCGAGAACGAGACCAATAAGCCTGACACAAAGGTAATAAAACCCGAAAGAAACCTGACGAATGGGTTGGAATTCTCGAGAAACGTTCCCATTCGCGCAACCCAAAATCTTGTTTACATAAAAAATCTTTGCGCCAGCGTTCGAGCATACTTGGGGGTTTAAGACGAACCTGATTAAGCCAAGGGTCGCAAGTTTTAAGGGCTATTTGTACAGTTCTAAAACACTGCAATTCTTGAGCGCGTTGCAAAAGGGCTTCACGCTGTAACACAAATTTCTTGATAATTCGAGTAGCGTCGGGGTAATCACTTGGTTTATTTGCCCAACGCCCACCCCAACGACGACTAACCAACATCAGAAGCAATAAATCCGTAGGGGTAGGCAGGCGAATAATCACATCTTCAAGAGGTGTTAGAACTGCTGCCTTATAAATTGCTTGGGCAAATTTATCACGTCGCACATCAAAATGATGCCCTTGAATCACATCGGTATGAAAATCTATTTTACAGACCCGGTCAGCCGATAAAAAATTACTATACTCATGACGATACAAAGTTGGGCTGTCCTCGAGACTTTTGACTTCAATCCAACCAGCCTCACGAGCAGTGATAGAAGCATGAGGTGCAGATGCGCGGGGCAATAATACGTCCACATCACCATAAAAGCGTTCAAAGGGTTGCTGATAAATAAATTCAGCTAAGGCAAACCCCTTGTAAATCATTGGTTCTAATCCAGCATTATTCCAAGTCCGAGCTAAATCAATCACATGCTTTCTAATCAAAGCGTGTCTGGCGGCTCGAGCCAAAACCGAAGCTCGCATAACTTTACGGTAGGGATGCTCTTCGGATAACTGCTGATACAACCAGCCATCTAGATTGGTTATCTGAAATAACTCTAACGGTGGTAACTCAACTTGGGGATTAAGAAAAAACGACACTAGGCTCATGAGGCAATAAAATCCCTGAAGGTTGGAATTAGACGCTTAAACTCAGCCCGAACTGCATTTGCATCGCCTTGAGCGGCTGCTTCTTTTAGCACCGATAATTGTGCTTCAAAATTATCGGGCGGCGCGGATTCTTTTGCCACAAAAATTTTGGTGTGCTTAGAAGCCGATGTCCCTTCTTCAGCAGTTAATAATTCCTCAAATAATTTTTCGCCAGGGCGCACACCACTAAAGATAATTTCAATATCTTTACCAACTTCAAAGCCAGAAAGCCGAATCACATCTTTGGCAAGGTCAACGATTTTGACAGGTTCACCCATGTCCAAAACATAGACCGCCCCGTTATCTGCCAGTCCACCTGCTTGCAAAACCAATTGTGAAGCCTCGGGAATGGTCATAAAGTACCGTGTCATGTCTGGGTGTGTAATCGTGACTGGACCACCGACTTTAATCTGCTCTTGAAACAAAGGTATTACGCTCCCTCGAGAACCCAAAACATTGCCAAAACGCACTGAAACAAAATCCTGATTTGCTTTGGCTCGAGACGCACCACGTTGCACCAAAAACTCTGCCACTCGTTTAGAAGCACCCATGACCGAAGTTGGATTGACAGCCTTATCAGTTGAGACATTCACAAGCCGTTGCACCTCAAACTCGAGACACAAATCCACGATATTCGATGAACCCTGAATGTTATTCGCCACCGCTTCCCAAGGATTTTCTTCCATCAGAGGCACGTGCTTATGGGCTGCGGCATGAAACACCACTTGTGGCTTAAAACGCTCAAAGGCACGGCGTAATGTGGCAAAATCGCGCACATCGGCAATTACGGCGTGGGTCTCGAGTTCAGGGTAAGTGCGACGCATTTCTTGCTGAATAATATAAACACTGTTCTCACCGCGCCCAAGCAAGATAACTCGAGTTGGCGCAAACCGAGCCACTTGACGGACAATCTCCGAGCCAATACTGCCACCCGCTCCTGTCACCAGCACCGTCCGATGCTCGAGATACCCAGCGATTTCTAAAGTCTCGAGATTTACAGGGTCGCGGCGCAGTAAGTCCTCTAAAGAAACAGGGCGAATCTGAGAAATACCAACTTTTCCAGACAGAATCTCAAAAACACCAGGAATGATGCGGTACGGAACACCAGCCTCCCGCGCCAAATCCACCACCCGCCGCACCACCCGACCGGGGGCGCTTGGAATAGCAATTAGTACCTCATCGGCATTGGTCTCAAGAACAACTCGAGGGAGGGCATCCACCACACCCAAAAGCGGCAAACCAACAAAACTCTGCCCAGCTTTGGCGCGTTCATCATCGAGAAAGCCAATTGGTTGCAAACCAGAAGCCGGATGCCGAATCATTTCTCTGGCAATTATTGTGCCAGCCTCACCCGCCCCAACAATCAGTACCCGCTTGCCACGACCCGCCTCGAGACCTGCAAGACTAACGGCTTGGCGTTCAAATAAGACTCGAGCCAGCAAACGCAAACCACCAAGTGCCAGTGCTGCCAGCACGCCTTCAATAAGAGGAACACTACGCAGTACAAGTGTCCAACCAGATAAGACAAAATTAAGTAAGTACACAGGCACAGTCCAGACCGCTAAGACTGCCCCTAAACGGTACAAATCACGTACACCAACTTTATGCCACGATTGCCGATGCAAACCAAAAAAATATAGCAAACCAGCTTTTGGTATAACACCAAAAGCCACATACCAAGCAATCACACGCTTATGCTCGAGTAGAGGTAAGTCTATACGCACAAAAAAAGCCAGCAACCCAACAAAAGACCAAGCCAGTAAATCCAGCACGAATTTTTCATTGGTAGGACGAGACAACTTATTCACCAACATAGGATACCAGTTAGCAACAAAATCAAGTGAGAAGTGCGGGTTTCTTGTTCTCGAGCAGATTTTGTTCAGCATTTGGCTTCAAGCCAGCCGCCGCCATCCAAAAAGCCAAATGCACAGGCGCATAGAAAAATAAATAGTCTACCGAATTAATCACAAAAATTGCTGCTAAAAGTGCCAATGCTCCCGCGTCTCGAGACCGCCAAGCTCGTAAAATCACCCAACCCCAAAGCCAAATCATGGCGCATAAACCAAGCAGTCCACTTTCACCCGCCGTTTGCAACCAGAGATTATGGGCATGGGTTAGGGAATCTTTGGTTAGCCCGTAACTACTCGAGCGAGCATCGAATTTGACTTTCATGGCGGAAGATAAATCTCCAGTACCGATTAAGAAAGTACGCGGATTCTCGAGCCATGATTTAACTGCTAAACGCCAAATCTCGAGCCGTCCTCGAGCCGAGTCTTGGTCTGCAATGTTTAGGGAGCGGAGATAAGGTTGCGATTGCATAGGTATGAGTGTAACTGTGTTCCGAAGCGTTACTATTTGAAACATTGCAATTAAACCGACAGTTATTACAAAAAACCAAGGCGATAATTTATATGCTCGAGATTTTGATACTGCAAAAATCATCAACCCAATCATAAAAGCAGCTAGTGCTGTGCGAGAACCAGAGAGAAAGATACTAAATAGTCCTGAACTTAAGGCTAAAATTACCAAAAAATATCCTCTAGTTAAAATAATTCCTATTAAAGTGGCTACGACCACGTTTGCCGCAAAGGCATTTTCATTAAATGAAACCCCTTTTAGTCGTTGAGTTAAATCAAAATACTCCCACCACTGAGGTGATTTAACAACAACCACTCGGGGATTGCGGACTTCTATTGGTGGTGCCAAAGAAGTCCAAGTTGCCCAACCTCCAACTCCAAATGTAAGATTACTTCTTAAATCTAATTTCGCAGTAAGCTGACAGGTAGACCAATTCCTCTTTATTTGACATGTATTGGTCTTCCATATCTTCGGAAGGTCACTATGCAAAAGACCAATATTTATTTCTTTTTGTAGTTGTGAGCGAATATCAATTTGGACGATTATTTCACCTGAACCATACAGCCCCAGAATAAAAAAGCCCCACGAATCTACTTTATCTTTAGCTGTTAAGTAGAACAAATTATTTTCTTTGATACTTTCCACGTTAATTGACTCAAATCTTATTTCTTTTGTCTCATAAGTATTTGTCAAAAAAAT
>JAYWHB010000317.1:0-10894 GCA_043777915.1 Deinococcales bacterium | reverse complement strand
GCATGGCAGATTATTTTGCTGACCCAGTACAAAACGGCAAACCACTGATGGAGCAAATTGTCCTCGAGCCACAAAAAACTTGGACTCCGCAAGAACTTTTAGAAGTCACTCAAACCCGCCAACAAGCCTTGTCCGCACCAGAAACGCAATTTCATTACTCGGACTCTGGTTATATTTTACTTGGCTTAATCATTGAAGCAATTTACCAACAACCCTTTGAAACAGTTGTGCATCAACGAATCTTTGAGCCTTTGGGGATGGAGCAAAGTTACTTTCCGTTTCGTACCAAACCCAAAAAAGGCACAATTCAACTCAGCCCAGTTTGGATAAACGGTACTGACCTAAGTCAATCCCCAGCCCTGACCGTTGACTGGGCTGGCGGCGGCATCGCCAGCACCACAACGGATTTACTTCGATTTGCCCAAGCCTTAAGTGGAGCAAAATTACTAAAAACAAAAACGCTCGAGTACCTCAGCCAGCCACTTAATCGCTTCGAGCAAGTCATTGGTTATGGTCGTGGGATGATGCGCTTAAAGTTTGCTGATTTTTTTCCATTGCTTCAATTCCCAGATATGATTGGACACATGGGTGTACTTGGCACGCAACTGATGTACGACCAAAAAAGCAAAACCACGGTAGTTATTTCTTTAGGCTCAACTGGTCACATGGAAGATAGTGTCAGGCTGCTCATCGAAACCCTTGGCATCCTTGGGCGTATCAAATCCTAGAAGTGGCATAATGCAGAGCATGGAACAAATTATTCTTGCCAACATCATCACCTTAAATTCCGTGCAGCCTCGAGCCGAAGCGGTTTTAGTCTCGAATCGAAAAGTGCATTTTGTTGGTTCTCGAGAAGACTGCCTTGCGATTGCACCCAAAGCCGAAATTCTGGATTACACAGACACATTTCTCACACCTGGACTGACCGATGCCCATATTCACTTAACGGGGTACGGATTTTCGTTAGCCTCACTGGATTTATCCACCTGTCAGACCCTTGAGCAAGGGCTTGCTTTAATTGTCACTCGAGCAGGAGGTTCTGACTGGCTTCAAGGTGGCGGGATGTTCCCCAATCGGTGGAGTGAAACTTCTTACCCAACGGCGGCTGATTTAGATACTGTTGCGCCGAACCAGCCCGTGTTTATCCGCTCGAGGGACGGGCATAGCGCTTGGGTCAATACCAAAGCCCTCGAGTTGGCAAATGTTCATGCGGGTACACCAGACCCAGCAGGTGGACGAATTATCCGCGATGCACACGGACACCCAACGGGAATGCTGCTCGAGCCAAACGCCATGAACTTGGTGCGCCAAGCCATTCCAGCCGCAACCCTTGAAGAATGCGTGACCGCCACAAAACGCGCTTGCGCCCAACTCGAGGCGTGGGGATACACCAGTGTTCACACCATGGCACTCGAGCCAGCCAATTTTTTACGGGCGGTGCAAGAACTCGAGCAGCGCGGGCAACTGCCTTTACAGGTCTGGGCAAGCATTCCCCATGCCGATTTAGAACATGTCGAAGCGACTGGATTACGCGGCGGTACAGGCGATTTGGTCAAGATTTGTGGCATTAAATTCTTTGCCGACGGCGCACTGGGGTCACGTACCGCTTGGATGTTCGAGCCGTACCTTGGCACAGCCGAAACAGGAGTGATTGCCGACCCGCCAGAACTGATTCTTGAGCGAGGACGACGCGCCTTAGAACTGGGATTTACCCCCGTGGTTCATGCGATAGGCGACAGGGCAAACCATGAAGTGCTGAATGTACTCGAGCAGTTAAAACCTTTGGCAGATGCTCGTGGCGTGCGCCTTCGACTCGAACACGCGCAGCACCTCTCCCCTGCTGATATTGCCAGATTTGGGCAACTTGGGATTGTTGCCAGTGTCCAAGCGATTCATCTGGTAGACGATGCCGTACCCGTATTTGGTTTACTTGGCGAGACTCGAGCCAAAACCACGTACCCGTTTAGAACTTTACTCGAGACTGGCGCAACGCTGGCGCTGGGGTCAGATGCCAGTGTTGCCACTCCAGAACCAATGCTCGGACTCGAGGCGGCGGTGAAACGTTTGGGCTTAGATGGCCAGGTTTTTATGGGTGAGCAATGCTTAACGCCACTCGAAGCACTCGAGGGATACACGATTGGGGCTGCCAAAGCGGCTGGCTGGGAAAAGTGGTACGGGCAGGTTAGACAAGGGTACAAAGCTGATTTTACATTGTGGGAGACTGACCCGAGTCTCGAGTTAGCCAAACCGATACGAGCGTTAAGAATCTAAATTCTCGAACCAAATAAGAACTTGGGTGTCGGTATTTGTTTAGAGCCTCCGAAAGAATGCTATTTCATGGTCAGTTACAGGACAGACACAGGGGTCTGTCCCTACATTCATGGTATAAAAAATGCGTGAGGTAGGGGCGAACCCCCGTGTTCGCCCTGTTTTTCCATTCACGCATTTGACGAAAATCTCAAACCCTTCGGAGGCTCTATACTTGTCTAACCAATTAGGCACACAATTTTTTGCTCCTATGTGCCAAGCTCAGACTCGAGTAGGAATCAGGTTTTTTGAATGTCAAGTTGTTGCCAGTTATGCGTTATCTGGTTGTATAGAGTTTCTAATTCACTATTTACATCGTTACAAGAAAAATACACCACAGCTAAAGCACAGTATTGGTTTTGATAGTTAGCAACAGCCTTCATAGCCTCGAGAGCTACTTTAAGTGGAATAATTTCACGGCGAATCATAGCATTCGCCAATGGCAAAAAGACCGAAACTAGAGAATGGTCGAAACGAGTTGACCAAAAATCAAGGAAGTCTAAAAGTCTAGTTTGCTCAATAACCAAACTAGGCAGTGGTCTACAAATCTCATGCAGAACAGCAAAAGCGGCATTGGATGAAATCCCAACCCCAAGCTCGATGGTTTTTTGCCCTACCATTATATTCTGGTACGAAAATTTGCAGTCAATGGAATCTAAAAACTCTTTTTCTGTCATAAAATCTGTAACATCCGTTTCAAGTTCTAAAAACTCAAGTTTCACTGTTTCGAGTGTATTATCTCGAGCCTCCGCTTATGCCATTAGTCTACCGCATTTTGTACTGGACTGACTAAACCAATAATCGGTATGTGTTGTACCACTGGCATTTCTACCCGTGTCCAATCAAGCAGATTCAAAATCCCTGTTTTTATTGGGCGTTTTTCATTCCAAAAAATCAGGGAAGATAACAACCCAATGGCTGGTTTTGAATTCAGCTTCTCGAGAACTTCCACTGCCTCGGCTTGGGTTTCAAAAGATAAGTAGTACACGGTGTCATCAAACATCACAGGACGGTTTTCTATCGGCGCAACTAACCGAAATCGCAGGGCTTTGTACAAGGCACAAATGGCAATGCGCCAAGGGCGGAAAGCATAGTCTCCAATGCCAAAAATAGAGTACGGCGGGTTCTTAACGTAAATCGTGCTGCCCCTTGCCTCGAGTGTTTGGTGGTGCTTTTCTAAGTACGCCCAAGTGAGCGGCGCAGTTTCCCTGATAAAGTCAGTAGGCTGCCCCACAAATTGCTGAGTTACCAAAACAAATTTTTTACGCCATGCTTTCCCACTGCCAATGTCCGAGCCTTTAAGTAACGGGTAGAGATGCGTCTTCTCGAGTTCAATAATTTCACCCAGCCCATTCTCGAGACCATGTTCAGTTTGGGTTAATTCCATGATGGCGGCGGCATCGTGTTTGATTCCAGAACGCCATTTTTGTGGGCTTGTGTCTAGTAAATAACCAAATTCCTCGAATTGGCTTAAATTACCCACCGTCAAGCCCTGCCGATGCCCGACCTGTTGCCCGTGGGTACACTCGAGGTTTTCAAAAATGGTGTAGTCGTAATTGGTGTTCTGCGGGTTCTGCGTTAGTCGCATCACCAGTAAACAGGCTTCTACTGAAGCCCCAAAGTGTTGTTTGGCATCTATTTTCATTAAAAATGCTTCTTGTATCCCAATTTTTTGCCGTTCGGCATATGCCAAGATTTTTTGTGCCACCGAAGTTTTGACCAGCATGGCAATATCTCCTGCTCGAGTTTCAAAACAACGCAGGACGCTCAGAAGCATCCATTCGGAAATATCAAAATTGGCTTTACCGCTAATGGCTTCAAAACCTGTTCGTTGTTGAAAATTCGATTTTTTTGGTAAGTTGACCCCGCCAATCGTGCTTTGGGTGGTGTTTGTGACCCACGGGAAATTACCGAGTACCAAAATAGATTCGGGGATGGTGGAAATTTTTTCTTGCCAAGGCGTATCAAAAAAATCTGCTTGCTCGAGGAAAACTCGAGACGAGTCAGGAGCTTGGAGTAGGCGCTGCTGCAAAGTGTCCAAGTACATTTGATTGATTTCAAAACCTAGTATTTTTTGAGCTTCTGGGAATGTTTGTGCGGCTGCCATCACAAATGCACCAACACCGCAAGTTGGCTCGAGAACCACGTTTGGGTTCATTCCTAATGCACGTAGTTTTTGGCAGATGGCAAGTGCTAAACCATCTGGTGTTTGGAAATCCCCAAATTCAATGCGCTCTTTGTTCAAGGCATTTTTCATGGATTTTTGTAAACAGAAACCAATCCAGTTTCTGTTCCAGCCTTTTCGATGACTCGAGCGTATTGCAGTCGCCATTGCAGGGCATTGGAAATGGTCAAATAGCCTTGTTCGGGTTTCCGAATCAGCATTTCTTCGGCAAGGTTTTGCAATTCGATTTCATCCACTGGTAAGTTTTTTTCGGTCATAAATGCCATCAAGTCGTCGGTGTTACCTTCGTTTTCTAGGATTTGCCTTAAACCTTTGGTCATTTGAAAATCGGCTGTTCGGTCTTTTTCTACGAATACCGTATGGGTGATGTGCAGAGTTCCAGTTTTATTTTCGGGGTTATCTGATTTGTCGTACACAAAAATAATTAAGCCATAACCCAGTCCGTAAATTTTTTGTCTAGCAGATTTGAAGGGACATGATGATTGTGGTTGTTTGATGCTGGTGACTTTCATATCAACACCAAGACTCGGAAAATCAACCCCACTTGCCGAGTTGCCTTGTTCAAATTGGCAGTTCTCGAGCAGGTACAAACGGAATTTATGCTCGAGATACGTGCCAATGGCTTTTCCATCGGTCACACCAAACAATGTTACTTGAGCGTGTTGGCTTTCGGCAACAGAAAATGCTTGCGCTTCACGGCATAATAACTCTATTGTGAGCAAAGGCTTTTGAAACATGAATGATTTTATCGTAAAAACAAATGTGGCATATGGTCTCGAGACGACTCGAGCAAACCTACTTGACATCATGCGTCCAGACTCGAGTACCGCCCTACCTGTAGTGGTTCATTTTCATGGTGGTGGTTGGCATATGTTTGGTAAGCACTTACCTGAGACCGAATTTCTTGCCCAAGCTGGTTTTTGTGTGGTCAGTGCCAATTATCGCTATGCCCAAGAAGCATTTTTTCCTGCACAGTTTGAAGATGCCAAAGCCGTGGTGCGATTCCTGCGTGAAAATGCCACCCAATTCAACATTGACCCGACTCGAGTCTACGCTTGGGGTATTTCGGCAGGGGCGCATATTGCGGCGCTGCTCGGTTCAGATGGCTCGAGTAACCTGAAAGCCGTGGCTTGTGTTTGTCCGCCCACCGATTTAAGCAACTCCGAAGATTGGAGTCTCGAGTATGCGGATACGGCTTTTGGGTTTTTACTTGGTTCTCGAGCCGACACACACCCAGAACTTGCCAGAGCCGCCAGCCCATTACACCAAGTCTCGAGCCAGTCTGCGCCAACTTTAATTGTGCATGGGGCATTGGATACGCTTGTGCCAGTTGCCCAAGCCAAGGCTTTTAAGCTTTTAAGGCTGCATTTGATCAAGCAGGTGTACAAAGCCGTTTGGTAGTGATTCCCAAGGGTAACCATTTTATTAACGAAACGCACATGCCTTTGATCCAAGCAGAAATCCTCGAGTTTTTTAGACCCTGATATTGACCCTTGCACCAGCCCCCTCGAGATGCACCGTGTCCATAAAACGTACCACTTGCGTGGCATAACCCATGGCAATCGTGTGGGTTCGCGCTCCGCCTGAAAAACGTCGTACTCCTTGCAGTAATTCACCATCAGTGATGCCAGTTGCGGCAAAAACAATTTCCTTACCGGGAGCAAGTTCTTGGGTGTTATAAATTTTATTCGGGTCTACGCCCATACGCTGACAGCGCTCAAATTCGGCAGTATCGGCGGGTAAAAATTGCCCTTGAATTTCTCCACCAAGGCATTTCATGGCAGCCGCTGTCAGTACCCCTTCGGGCGCTCCGCCAGAACCCATCAGGGCATGAACCCCAGTGCCGCGCATGGCAACCGCTAAAGCAGCAATCACATCGCCGTCGCCAATCAGTTTAACTCGAGCGCCCGCCGCCCTAATGCGCGAAATCAGGTCTTCGTGCCGTGGACGGTCAAGCACCACTATCGTTAAATCCGAGACACTGCGTTCTAAGCTGACCGCAATCGCGTTGAGGTTTGCCTCGAGATGCCAAGCCAAATTGACCCGTCCTGCGGCTGGTGGTCCAACCACCAGTTTTTCCATGTACATATCCGGAGCGCCAAGTAAACCGTTTTTTTCAGAAAGTGCAATTACTGCGACGCTGTTTGGCAGCCCCCGTGCCGCCACGGTTGTTCCTTCGACGGGATCAACCGCAATATCAACTTCAAACGATTCTGGGGTTTGTAAGCCGACTTGTTCGCCAATATAAAGCATTGGGGCTTCATCCATTTCGCCTTCGCCAATCACGACTGTGCCACGAATATGGGTTTCGCCTAAAATCTGCCGCATGGCTTCTGTCCCAGCCCCATCCACGGCAATTTTATCGCCCTTACCGACAAAATGACTGGCTTTAAGGGCAGCTTGTTCGGTCACTCGGACAATCTCGAGGACAAGGGCGCGTTCCATTGGCGAATCAACAAATGTTCGTTCGGTCATGGCTCGAGTATACAGGGAGGGCAAAGGCAAAAGGCGAAAGGCGAAAGGCGAAAGTAAAAACCTTTGCCCTTTGCCCTTTGCCTTTCGCCTATCTACAGCAAACCGTCGTTGTTGGAATTTCCCCGCCCGAATGCCCAATTTGCAAAAGAAAAGATGATTGGACCAACCAATAAGGTCAGGGCAATCTCTGGGAGAAAACGGTAGAGCAGCGTCTCGAAGGATAAAATCCCTTGGCGTGTCCAGTAATTGAGGGCAATAAAGACCAACCATTTGGCAATTAACGCCACAAATGCAGTTGTCGCATGGTTAAAACTGGTTTCTGCCGATAAGCCCCGACGCACAAACCCCGAGGTAAAGACCCCAGCCAGAATTCCTGCCGCATGAAAACCAATTAAACCCGCGCCGAGAATATCTTGGAGTAAACCAAGGCTGTAGCCAATACAAAGGGCTAAAAAAAGCGGTACTCGAGCGGCAGCAAATAAGGCAACCAATAAAAATAAATCGGGTGGTGAAAGAAAAACGGGAATTAAAATACCCATTGCGCCTTGTAAGCCAAGAATTACCAAAATAAAAATGATGCGCCGTGCAATCATGGCAACCTCAGCAAATAGACTTGTTCAAGTGCGGTCATGTCAACAAAAGGATTGATTTCAAGGGTTTGCCCTAACGTGTCGCCTCGAGATTGACTGACCGAAATGATTGTGCCTAACCGAACCGAAGGAAAGACCCCACCTGCCGAGTTAGAACTCCAGACCACATCGCCATTTTTGGCTTTGGGATTCTTATAATTCTCTGCCCGCAAGACTCGCCCTGCCACACCACGTGCCACAGCAACATTATTAAACTTAGCGACCTTGACACCGACCCGAAATTCTGGGTCTAAGATGGTTCGTACAATCGCACTGTGTTGGTCTACTTGCATCACATTGCCAACCAAGCCTTGCGGGGTCGTGACTGCCATTTTGAGTTGTACCCCATCGGCACTTCCTTTATTGATTCTCAGTTCGGCATTTAAGGCATCAAAATTAAAAGCAATCACTTGGGCAGCCTTAAAGACCGAAGGACTTTGGGTGCGTTTAATATCAGCAAGTTCCTCGAGTTTCTTAACTTCTAAATCAAGTTGATAGGCTCGCAACTCCAGTTCCCCAACTTTATTTTTAAGGGCGGTATTTTCGGTGCGTAAGTCGCGTTCTAAAATCAATGCCTCAAGAAAATGACGAAGATTCAAACTGACCACACTAAAGACCGTCCAAAGCGGAGTCACGGTACTCGAGAGTGCCAAAGGTGCTTTGGGCGCAAACCGCGTGCTGATTAAAGAAAGCACCAAAAGAGCGCTAAAGAGTAACCCAACTCTTGAGTTCATGGGGACACCCACGGCAGCAACTCGAGTCCGATACCCTGAGCAGTTTGCAGCATTTTGTTAATTGGTAAACCAACAACATTAAAAAAATCCCCTTCGATGCGTTCAACCAATGCCATACCTAGGGCTTGAATACCGTAACCACCAGCTTTGTCCAGTCCTTCGCCGCTTTTGGCATAGCCTAAAATCTCGGCTTGGCTTAAATCCCTAAATTTGACTCGAGTCATTTCTACGGCGACCACGCTTTGGTCTGGTGTTACAAAAGCAATTCCTGTGTAAACTTCGTGCCAGACCCCAGACAAGCGCCTGACAAAATCGGCATTTTCGTACAAGCTGCTGGGCTTATTGAGAATACAGTCCTCGAGTGCCACGGTTGTATCAGCAGCCAGAATAATTGCACTTGGCTCGAGCTTAGCGACGGCTTGGGCTTTCTCGAGTGCCAAGGCTTGAACCATTCGTGAAGGGTTTGTTTCAGCACTTGTTTCATCAATATCTGCCGCCAGCACGCGAAATGCAATGCCCAGTTTTTCTAGTAATTCACGCCTTCGCGGACTGCCAGACGCTAAAATCAGTTCTTTATGCACACTTATAACCTTTCAGACCACATAGGGTGGTTTGAGTAGTTTAACGCTTCTATGTGAACACGGATGAATAATCGTCCCGCCGTAAAGCCTCCGAAAGAATGACATTTTATCGTTGTCACAGGACAGACACAGGGGTCTGTCCCTACAGTCATGTCATGAAAAATGCGTGAGGTAGGGGCGAACCCCCGTGTTCGCCCTGCTTTTCCATTCACGCATTTGATGAAAAATCCTAAAAATCAAGACTTTTTGGAGGCTATAGAGCCGCTTAACACGAATAATCGTCCCGCGCTTGATGTGTCAGAATTTTTATATGCAGCGACTTGTGATTGGAATGACTGGAGCAAGTGGAATTCAGTACGCCCTAGACTTTCTCGAGACCAGCCAAAATCTTGCCCTCGAGACCCACTTGATTATTTCCGAAGGGGCAAAACGGGTTTTGGCACAAGAACTCGGGATGAACCCAAGGGATTTAAGTGCCTTAGCCACGCAAGTTCATGATGACCGTGACGTTGGCGCAGGTATCGCCAGTGGGTCATTTCGTACCCTTGGTATGGTGGTGATTCCTTGTAGTGCCAGTACCCTCGCTAAAATTGCCCACGGCATGGCGGACACCCTGATTACAAGGGCTGCCCATGTTCACTTAAAAGAACGCCGTCCATTGGTGCTTGTGCCACGCGAAACCCCCTACTCGAGACCAATGCTTGAATCCATGCTGAAAGCCTATGATGCGGGCGCAAGAATTTTAGCCGCCAACCCCGGATTTTATGGAAATCCACAAAGTATCAAAGATTTACTTGGTTTTATTACGGCTCGAGTGCTAGACCAATTGGGTATTGAAAACACCCGAAGCAGCCGTTGGAAGGAGGTAGACTAAGCCATGGACTTAATCAGTGCATGGAAATTTCACCAGTGGGCAACAGCCCGTACACTCGAGGTCTGCGAGGTTTTAAGCCCCGAAGAATTCACCAAAGACCTTGGAAATAGTTTTTCCAGCATCCGTGACACCTTAGTGCATTGCTTAATGGCAGATAATGCTTGGGCGCACCGCATCCGCCATGCCGAATTTACCCGCCCTCACCCAAAGGACTTTTCACACCTTGCTTTGATTCGCGCTGCCTGGCAACCAGTCCAACAAAATTGGGCGCAACTGATTGTGCAACACGACCCTGAACAAGAAATCCAGTACCAAGCCTTTGATGGCGCTGGGTACACCAATAGTTTTGAAGAAATCGCTCGGCATGTGGTCAATCACGGCACATACCACCGAGGGCAAGTCATGATGATGCTTCGCTTACTTGGGCATCAAGCAGTTGCCACCGATTGGATTGCTTTTAGCCGCTTATCGCGCAGCCAAACGCAGTAATCTTTGTTATCGCGCAGCCAAACGAAGTAAAGCCCCAGCCTCAGCGCAATTTTCAGACTCGAGACAACCCAAACCAAAAACCCAAGCTGCCCCAAGGCGTTCTATGCTTCGGGCGAAGCGATTTGAGGTAAATAAAAATTGTTCCTTGAAATCCAGTCCATCACTCGAGGTGTACACACGATTGGTGTATTGACCTGCTTGGGCTTGGGTGGTCAGTAAAACCACTTCGTTCTTGAGAATCAACAGGTCATTTGGGCGTTCATCAATTCGCAACGCAATGCGTTCGGCACTACTTAGTGAAGCGGCTGAGTAGACTGCTTCGGGCAGTGCAAGATTATTTCCAAAACTGGCTGCTGTGTATAAAAATCGGTTCTTAAAGGTACTGATTCGCCCTAAGCGCCCACGCCATGTTGCGGGGAGGTCTGGCACAAAGTTTTTGTCTAATAGCCCAGCGCTCGAGAATACACCATTGCTGTACTTTGCTAATCCCACTTTACTCGAGTCTGCCCGAATTTCTTGGACAGCCAATAATTCATTACCAAAAACAAAAAACCGTGTGAATGTCAAGCCCAAAAGTTCTGGTGCAGTCACCGATTTCCATGTTCGCCCAGCATCGTCTG
>JAYWHB010000316.1:0-3862 GCA_043777915.1 Deinococcales bacterium | reverse complement strand
ACTCGAGGTAATTAGTTTTCCGTGTAGCGCCCCCTATTCTCAGATAGGGGGTTTGCGCTTTTTACGCGGCTGTGATTTCACCTACGGCTGGTTCGCCTTGCTCAGAGGCGGCGGTGGGATGAGTTCACTTGGTCAATTAAATCTCCTTAAATGTATTGTAATGGATTTGTCAGGTAAAAAGCCCGTGAAGTGTTCTGAGAAAAAGCTGAAGTGTTCAGGTAGAAAATAGGCGCTCGAGTTGCTTTAAGAGGGCTTCGGCTTGTTGGCGTTTTTTTTCTGGTAGGGTATCAATTTGCTTGGCGATGGTTTGCACTCGAGGTCTGAGTTTTGGGAGACTGGGTGGTAGCGCTGGAATTAAGGCTTTTAGGGCTTGGCTGACCAAAGTTTTGATTTGGGTTAGAGGCAAGGAAAGTTGCAAGACTCGCTCGAGGAGATCAGCGCGGGTTTTGGGGTCCTTGATTTTGCTCAGTTCTTTGGCTTTGGTGTACTCGAGTTCGCCTCGGTTCATGACTTCTTGGAGGTCTTGGGGCAATGCCAAAATGGGTAGGCGATTGATCACAAAAGATTCCCAAGTCAGACCAATGGCATTCTTGAAAACATCTTGAATGATGGTCTCGAGGGGTGTGCCAGTGACAAGGCGCTGAATTTTACCAATAACGTTATTGGTAGTTTTTGATTTGCCTCGGTATTCGTTTTGGAAACGCACCAAAACCCTAGCGACAGCAAAGCGTGGTTCTTCTTGTTCCTTAAGGAATAGTTTAAATTCTGGTAGTGCCTCAAATTCAAGGGCAATTAGGTCCAACCAGCCAGTCGTTTCTTCATAATCATTAAGATTTTCGCGTTGCAAATTCTCGGATAAACCAATCCGACGGGCTTCTCGGTTGGAGAGTTGACGAATATTGGCTTTGAGGGTCGGCATTCCAGCCGCTTGTGCGGCTCGGAGGCGGCGTTCACCAACCACGACCTCAAAACGCCCGTTATCGGTGGGGCGTACCATAATGGAATGAATCTGCCCATTCTCGAGCATATCCTGCCCTAAGAGCCTGATTTGTTCGGGGTCAAAGTAACGCCGAGCATTCCAAGGTGCGGGGTCGAGTTGACTGATGGGCAGGTCATTGACTGGCTCGAGCGGCGAAAGGCTTTTGAGCGGTTCGGACTGGGCGATATTATCGCGGTAAGTGTCTATGGCGCTAAAGTCTATGTGGCGCTTGGTCTTAGTCATGGTTCACCTGTTTCGCTTACACCAAGGTCTATTTCGGCAGCAAGTTGACGGTGTTGTTCGGCAGAATGTGATTCTGGTTGGAACTGCCCGAGGGCTTGACCGGTACTGGGTGCTTCGGCGGCTTTCGAGGCTTCATGAATGATGGTCGCAAAGACTGGCACAGCAAACTTAGGAAGTTGTGCGACTACTTCTTTACATAGCAGCATTCGAGCGTCGTAACGGGTTGCCAGCAAACCCAAGACCCTAAGTTTAGGGTTGGCTTCGCGGCGCACCTGTTCGATTCTCGAGAGCAACGCAGTTAAGCCTTGGAGGGCATAGAAGTGGGCTGCCACTGGCACAACCACTTCTTGAGCGGCACAAAGGACGTTATAAGTAAGCTGCCCGAAGTTAGGCGGGGAATCCAGCAGAATATAATCGTAATGTGCCATCAGTTCGGGTGAAATGGCATTTTTAAGGGTGTTATGACCCCCAAAACGCCCAGTGAGCGACTGGTCAACTTCGGCTAACTCGAGGTGCGACGGGACAATATCGAGGTTTGGGGTGGTGGTGGTTTGTACCACTTCGGTTAGTTTACGGTTTGGTTGCGCTAGGATTGCCGCGATGCTACGCGAAGCTGGGATATTGGCGACACCAAGACCGATGGAGAGATTAGCTTGGGCATCGCAATCCACAACCAGCACCCGATGACCGCGTTCAGTCAGGGCATGACCGAGATTAGCGGTGGTGGTGGTCTTACCAACTCCACCTTTTTGATTAGAAAAAGCGATGACTCGAGCATTGCGGCGAATGGTTTCACGGTTACGCAAATAATCCTCGAGGGCTAATTGAGTAATACGCCAACCACTGCGTTTTGACTTACCAGCTTCACCAACTAGAACACCAGAACGCAACCAGCCGCGCACGGTTTCTGGGTGAACGCCAACTCGAGTGGCAACTTCTTCGACGCTGAGATTATTCATACACTGTACAGTATGCACCTTTAATACAGTCATTGTAAATAAGGGGCTTAGGGTTGAATTGGAATGACACAGCAACTTGATGAGCAGACAAGCTGACATAAAACAAACCAATGACTTAAGAATTTTTAGTAAGCTACATGGTGTCTCCTTTCTTTCTCCTTTTTGCATGTGAGAGGGCGATTACGAGGCGCAGTGCTTGGGGAAGCCGCAAACTAACCGAAGCAATACCTGCGCCTCGACCATCAAGGTTAAAAGCACCCTGCAAACAGACGTTGAAGTTAAGATAAAAACGTCACGGTACTCGAGTAGTTGCCCCTTTGATGGGACATTGACCAACACTGCAAAATTGCTCTGCCAAGAGGTTTGATTTTGCAAATAATTGGTCATGTCTCATTCAGTCTAACCATAGATTGATCCAAAAATTCGGACACTTACCGGACACTTTTTTGAAAATTTACCGCCAAAAACCCTAAAAACCATAATTGTGAGGGTATTTACACCAAGTCTAAGAAAATAGCTAGAAGTCTAATTCTTATCGTCATAAAAGAGCTTATTGCGTTTTTTTATCTGAAAAGTGTCCGGTAAGTGTCCGTTTCTTCATGGAATTGTCAGTTAATCTACTTTCAAATGACTGCCAAGAGTCTAACGCTATCTAAGCGTGCCACAAGGAACAGTATTCCACTGCCGGACCTCGAGTCACCGCGTGGATTTGATGCTTGGCGGCTTTCAATGGAAAAAAGCGGATTTTCTCGAGATGATTTGAGTGTAGCGCTACTCGAACAACCAAGCCCGTTAGCTTCGGCTCGAGCCGCCAGCCTGATTTTAAGTCAGACTGAACGTGCCAGATTTATTGCCTCGCAGGGTTTAACCGCCGAGGCTCGAGATGCGTATTTATTTGCCAAAGTGACGTTATTGGTCATTGATGTGCTACAAGCCTATAAACACACGGAGCATCCAGAATTGGCGGTAGAAACTCCGCTTTTGGTACTCGAGGGTTTGCTGACCGAATTACAAAAAACAGGTGGGTCTTTGCTGCACCAAGAAGCACTGGCACGAACCCATATGGCACTGGTGGATGCCTTGGTTCTAAAAGAACGCTTTACCGAAGCTGAACGTCATGCAGCAGAAGCAGAACTTATCGCTCATGCCATTGGGATTCTGTCCTTAACAACAGTTGCACGGTATCAACGAGCCAGTTGTGCTTTGTATCGTGGGAATGCTGGTCTTGCCAACAATTTATTAAGGCAAGTACGTGGCGATGAAAACACCAGTATAGTCACCGCTAACCGTGCTTTGGGTGCATTAGCCATGACCTTGCTGAGTCTTGGCGATGAGGACGCTTTGGAGCGCTTATTGCTCGAGGAAGCCCCTTCAAATGCGGCTGCACTCCAAGTGATGATGTTACGCGATGACCTGCACTCGCTTGATTTAAGTGGTCAGGTCAATGGTTTACGTGAATTTGCACAGGCTTGGTTATTGATTGCTCGAGCGCAAGAAAAACCATTCTGGCAAGCCAAGACTTTGTACGCTCGAGCCACACCTATTTTGCAACCCATTTTGAATACAGCTCAAGGTTTTGTTCGCCATTCACAACGCAGTTTGGCAGTTTATATGTATCTTCGGCAAGGGGCGTGGTTATTGGCTCGGCAACGCCTACCGCGTTTATTTGACCTGATGGATT
>JAYWHB010000315.1:0-3863 GCA_043777915.1 Deinococcales bacterium | reverse complement strand
CTTTCATGCGGACTGTGTAGCAGACTTTCATGCGGACTGTGTAGCAGACTTTCATGCGGACTGTGTAGCAGACTTTCATGCGGACTGTGTAGCAGACTGCTCGAGAATTTATGAATAGGATTCAGGTAGCATAATTTGGTTAAAAGCATCAGAATACAAACCATGAACGAAGCAGATTGGTTAGTCCGTGCTTTTCAGGGTGACTCGAGCTTAGATGGGCTTTTTGTGGTCGGGGTTCGCAGTACGCGGATTTACTGTCGTCCGAGTTGTAAACCACCGCGTATTCCCAAACTCGAGCAACGCCGTTTTTACAGCACTAATCTCGAGGCAGAAACGGCAGGTTTTCGGGCGTGTAAATTGTGTCGCCCAAATGCACTTGCACCCATCGAACGTGAGGCGCAAATTGTGACGGCACTGCTCGAGAATGCAATTTCTTTTGTGTCGGTGAGTGAAATGGCGAGCGCGGCGCATATCAGTCCCGCCAAATTGTACCGCTTGTTTAAGGTGCATCGTGGGGTCACACCAGCCCAAATCATGAATCGCAAAAGAATCGAAGCTGCTTGTAAACACCTCGAACAGAATCAGCAGAGCATCAGTCAAATTGCTTTAGAGGTGGGTTTTAATAGTCTATCGGCTTTTAACGCCAATTTTAAGCGCTTGATGTTTGTGCCGCCGCTCGAGTACCGCCGTAGGAGTGCAATATGAACTTACAAACTGATTTTCTCGAGTCTCCAATTGGTCAAATTCAAATTGTGGCGCAACAAGAAGCCGTGGTGCTGCTTGATTTTGCCGATAACACCGAGCGGATTAAAAAATTACTCGAGAAACGTTTTGGCACGTATGTTCTCGAGATGCAAGCATTGCCGTGGACAAATGTTGTGAAAAGTTATTTTGCGGGTCAACTCGATGCGCTGCACAGTATTCCTACCGATACAGGCGGCACAGAGTTTCAGCAATCGGTTTGGCAGACGCTTCTTGAGATTCCAATTGGTCGCACTTGGAGTTACTTGGATGTCGCAAAATTCATTGGCAAACCAACAGCAACTCGAGCCGTCGGGATGACCAATGGCTTAAATCCAATCAGCCTGATTTTGCCGTGCCACCGGGTGATTGGTGCAAATGGCAAACTGACGGGTTACGCTGGAGGCATGGAGCGCAAACGCTGGTTGCTCGAGCATGAGGCTAAAGGTTTATTCGCGTGACTCGCGGCGACTGGCTGCGTTTAATTGTATTATCCGCCATTTGGGGCGCAAGTTTTATTTTTTACCGCATTATTGCTCCCGTGCTTGGCGCGGT
Organism: Deinococcales bacterium; assembly: GCA_043777915.1. GTDB lineage: Bacteria > Deinococcota > Deinococci > Deinococcales > JAAFIG01 > JAAFIG01. Next base: position 2,567 of record JAYWHB010000315.1, on the reverse strand, counting down.
CTGGACAGCCGAATCTCGAGTGCTGATTGCTGGGCTTGCCTTACTATTGTTTGCAACTCTGTCTCGAGCCAATCTTGAATGGCATCGTTGGCGCTGGTACGGGCTGATTGGAGTCTTAAACAGTGGGATTCCTTTTGCTTTAATTGCCTTTGCCCAACTCAAACTGACCGCTTCAATGGCAGCCATTCTCAACGCCACCACCCCAATGTGGAGTGTGATTGTGGGCATTGTTGCCTTCGGCGGAAAATTCACCGCCCATAAAGGATTTGGTTTAGGGCTGGGGATTATTGGTGTGGCGGTATTGGTCGGTTGGTCGCCGCTCGAGCCGAGTCTACAAACCACCCTGAGTATTTTAGCGATGCTGACCGCCACGTTTTGTTATGGACTCTCGAGTAACCTGACCAATAAGTTTTTAACTGGCGCACCGCCGCTTGGGGCGGCCGTCGGGTCTCAGCTTGGCTCGAGTCTGGCATTGGCGTTTTTACTGCCATTTGATTTGCCTCGCAGTCAACCGAATTTAACTGTGCTGCTTTGTATTCTTGGTTTAGCCCTGATGTGTACTGCGGTAGCCTACCTGATTTATTTTCGTCTCATCCTCGAGATTGGGGCGGTCAAAGCCAGTACCGTGACCCTGATTGTGCCAATGTTTAGTATGCTTTGGGGGACGCTTTTTTTAGGTGAAAGCATCACTTGGGTAAAAATTCTGGCGTGTGTAATTATTTTTAGTGGGGTTGGGCTAATCAACGGACAAAAATTCCAGTTTATCCCCACATTCAAATAGTGTACTGGGTGTAATCTAGGCACTGTGAATGCGGTATCTGCGCCATTCGAGCGAATAAAAATCTACCTCGAGCTTGTTAAATTTGAACACACGGTCTTTGCTTTGCCGTTTGCCTACTCAGGATTATTCTTAGCCTCTAAAAATGAGCTTGGCACTTGGTTCCCCGGCTTTGTGACGCTATTTTGGGTAACGCTGGCGATGATTGGCGCTCGTACCAGTGCCATGGCACTCAACCGCGTGATTGATGCCGCCATAGATGCCCGTAATCCGCGCACCGCCATGCGTCATGTGCCACGCGGCGCAGTCAAACCACTCGAGGGCTATGCACTGGCAGCCATCAGTTTATTGGTGCTTGCCTTAGCTGCCGCCCAACTTAATCCGCTTTGCCTGACCCTAATGCCAATAGCCGTGGTGTTTTTGGTGCTGTACCCCTACACCAAACGTTACACATGGCTGTGTCATTTGTGGCTTGGCATCACCGATGGGGCAGCCGCCGCAGGTGGGTACATTGCCATCACGGGGCGATTTGATGCCACGGCATGGTTATTATGGCTGGTGGTGATTTTTTGGATGGTTGGCTTAGATGTGATTTACGCCACCCAAGATTATGATTTTGACCGCGCCAATGGCATTAACAGCATCCCACAACGCTTTGGTATTGCCTCTGGTCTCGAGATTGCCAAAATAAGCCACGCGATGATGTGGGCGTTGCTGTTAGCGGTTGGGATTGTGGCTGGTAGTCACTGGATTTACTTTATTGGTGTGATGATTATGGGCGCGATTCTTGTCTATGAACACGCGATTGTCAATCCTAAGGATTTGACCAAAGTCAATGAAGCCTTTTTTAATGCCAACACTTGGCTGGCATTAACCATGATTGTCAGTGTGATGCTCGAAGTTATTCTGCGTTAAATTTGCAAAGAACCTTTTGCAATGTCTCAAGCCAATGCCCACAAGGTTCGTCTATTGGTGCAATTTGAGTTCGTAGCTGCGCTAGAGATTCAACATATGCTTTAAGCCATCTCGTCGCAAGTGAAGTTGCTTCGTCACCGTTAAGGCGCTGTTCTATCCATGTTTCATAGGTGAGTATTTCAATTTTTAGATCATGCTGTTCTTCAAGTTCAGCAATCCGAGACTCGAGTTCAGTCATGCGTTCAGGAATTTGGGTAGTTACAAATCCGGTTTTCAAAACGCTTGCGTGGTTAATGAGTTTGTCGTTCAGTTCCTCGAGTTCGTCTCGTAGGTACGGCTTTCCAAATTTTGCATCCCAACTCTCGATAATCTCCCCCGCTATAGTCAGTTCAATGTCACCGATATTGCCATGTTTTTTATTGGCAGAACGCATTTGCGAAAGTGGTACAAGTTGCGCTTCGCTGAGCAAATCCAATTCAGCTTGAGCTTGGAGTAATGTGTGCATCTGAATTTCCATAATTCGAGCCGCATACTCCACGGTATTTAAGTGCCACTGCATCAATAAAAATACTTGTGTTGATGTCCTTGGTACTCGTAGAAACTGTTCAACATCCCGAATAACATTTCCCGCTAAGATTTTGAATGCCTCGGCTTTGTTATGCAGTTTTCGCAGTAAAAAGTGTAAAGCTGGTAATTCCGCCAATTCATTCGATTCGAGTGCTTCAACCAATTCAAGCCATTGTTGTCTTGCTCCTTTAATTTGAGCTTTATAGAATCTCGAGTAAGGATAATTTTCAGCTAAACTACGAGTCATCATAAAGCCGTCTTTGTTAAGTTTAAGTAATTCAAACTGACGCAATGCAGGAGTCACAAA
>JAYWHB010000314.1:0-10948 GCA_043777915.1 Deinococcales bacterium | reverse complement strand
TTGAACTGATTGCTGGCGGTGTGGTCTTAACAGGCGGCACTGCTCTAATGCGCGGCGTGGTCGAACTCGCCCGTGAACGCTTTAAGTTGCCTGTCCGTGTCGGTAAGCCTCGTCCTGTGGCGGGTGGCTTAAACAGTTTAATCGGCACACCAACCCATGCCACCGTGGTTGGACTTATTTGGTACGGTATGGAACACGGCTCTGGAAGCGGTGCAATCCGCGCCGATGTGGTGGATTCACAACCCGAAGAAGTCTATAGCCCTGCCACTGAAGCCCCAAGGCTTGAGACCCTGCCGCAACCGCGTTTAGAACGCGCCGAAGGCACACTCGAGACCGTCCAAGAACGCGAACGGGCAATTGCCAACGACAAACCGGGATTAATGGACAGGATTCGCGGATTTTTTAAGGACTGGTTTTAATGTCTACACCCCAATTTTTTGATAGTATTTCAACCCGCGCTTGGGCAGCCTCGCGCTCGGGAGGCGTATCGTGTTAGGAGCAAAGATTCGGGTGGTCGGCTTAGGTGGCGCTGGTAATAACGCTGTTAATCGCATGATCGAAAATGGTTTGGATGGCGTGGAATTTATCGCAGGCAACACCGATGCCCAAGTGCTGAGTAAAAGCCATGCCGAATATCGCATTCAGATGGGCGACAGAATCACCCGTGGCTTGGGCGCAGGCGCAGACCCAGAAGTTGGCGAAAAAGCCGCCGAGGAAGACCGCGAAACGATCAAAGAACACCTTTCGGACACTGACCTTGTGTTTATCACCGCAGGTATGGGCGGCGGGACTGGTACTGGAAGCGCTCCAGTGGTTGCCGAAATTGCTCGAGAAATGGGAATTTTAACGATTGCGATTGTCACCCGACCATTTCGCTTTGAAGGACCAAAACGCCAACGGGTTGCCGAAGACGGAATTAAAAAACTCCAAGAGCGCGTAGACGGCATGATTATTGTCAACAACGAGAAACTAATCCAAGCCACCGACAAAAAGGTATCCTTAAAAGACGCATTTTTACTGGCAGACCGTGTGTTGTATTACGGCATCAAGGGAATCTCGGATGTGATTAACTCGAGCGGCATGATTAACGTTGATTTTGCTGATGTCAAAAACCAGCTTAAAGATGCGGGTAGTGTTCTGATGGGGATTGGGGCTGGACACGGCGACAACCTAATCGAAGATGCGGTCAAAAGCGCGATTCACTCGCCGCTTCTCGAGCGCAGCATCGAAGGCGCAAAGAAAATTTTAATCAATATCACCGGACACGAAGAAAAAGTCACACTTTCAGACACTTACGAAATTGTCAATCGCATCACCGAAGCGACTGGCTTTGACCAAAACACCGTCGAAGTGCTGTTTGGTGTGGCATACGACGAACATGCCGGCGATGAAATCCGCGTGACCGTGGTTGCCAGTGGTTTTAACGACACCCCCGGACTGGGCAACTTTATCCGCAATGGACAGCAATCACCGCTTAGCCAACCATTCCCCATTATTCCAAGCCCCAATAATTCCCCAGATATTTACGAAATACCAACCTTTTTGCGCTGGCAAGACAAAGATGGAAAACGATAAAAATAAGCCCCTCGATACTCGAGGGGCTTAGATTGCTGGTTCTGGAGATATTTTTCAATGGATAAATCCAATGATTTCTTCCTAGTTTTGTACGATAAAAACAACGAATGGTTGTTTTCTGCTCTATGGAAAGTTTATTCTGAGAATGCTAAAAAGACTTTAGAGTTATTTAATACTGCGGGTTATGGTTCAAGTCAAAAAGCCTTTTCTGCTATTAACAATAGATTATCAGTATCGCTTGGCATGTCCATTAACTTTGGGCATAAAATAAACATCAGGGGAGAGGATACTTTAAGAATCTATGCACTTTTGCTAAAAATATCTGATCTTTGGTTTGTTGTCGAAAATACCCATAAGGTTTTTTGTAAAAATAAGCTAGATTTACAGTCGGAATTGATACAAAAGCACCCCCAAAAAAGGTTTCTGATTTTTAATGATTCAATAAACCAAGCACCTTTGTTTGTGCCAATTGCGGAAATTTTTATTCGCTTTTTAGAAAAAGCTGAAGCTAAATCCGATAAACTTGAATTGCTTAAGAAAACGATAAATGAAATTTCAAGAGAGCTAAAAGGTGAATTAAAAGCGGAAATTGACAAATGGTTACAAGAAACATTCCCTAAAGTCGAGTCAACGCAAATACTGGCATTGGCTTATGGGATTCGTAATTTCTATTCTCATAATGGAGCCGTTGCGAAAATTGGTCACGATAAGAATTCGTTTACAAGAAAATTCTTGGAAATGGTACATGATGCACTTATTCTTTATGCCATTTATCTCGCCAATTTATATGCCGAAATTTTAATAATGAAAGCCAGACCCCGTGTGTGATGCCAAATACCACATCATACCTTTAACCACTACCCGACACTGTAGCATTCTGACCTTCGTAACCAATCCACCTTCCACAATTTTTTTCTTGCTCGAGCCTTGGCTTTAAGCTCAAAAGTACGTCTCGAGTTTAAGCAACATGCTCGAGCGGTTTGATTTTCTCAAAGTCTGTGTTTTTGTGGTGTTGCATGGCTTGAAATAAATCCCATGCCAATTGTCCGTTCAACCAAAACTCTGGGCTTGTGCCGAACAATTTGGCTAAGCGCAAAGCAGTATCTGGGGTTACTCCGCGTTTGCCATGAATCAATTCGTTGACTCGAGGGTAGGAAACGTGTAAACGCAAGGCTAAATCTTGTTGGGTCATGCCTAGCGGAATTAGAAAATCCTCGAGTAGCATTTCACCTGGATGTGTTGGGGTTCGGTTGGTTGGAATTTGCATTTTCTCTCCTTATTGCCTAATGGTAATCTGTGATTTCTACGTCCATTGCGCCATTTTGTGTCCAAGTAAAACAAATCCGAAATTGTTGGTTGATCCGAATGCTATGTTGCCCTAAGCGATTACCTATTAAAGGTTCAAGACGATTTTCGGGTGGTGCAAATAAATCTCGTAAAGCCACAGCTTGGTTGATTTGGTCTAGTTTTCGTCGGGCGACTCGTAAAATGTTTTCTGGGCAGGTTGCTCGAGATGCTTTTGTGTCTAAGCCATTGAAGACATCGGCTGTTCCAGTATTGTGAAACCCGATAATCATAGAATAACTATAACGTATATCGTTATTCGTAACAATAGGTGTTTTTAAGTTTTTCTCGCGCCTCGACGGATGCTTTTGGTGTCTCGAGATTCATATTTTGTGGTTGTGCATGGCTTGAAATAAATCCTGTACCAGTTTGATGCTACAATTTTTGCATCAATGAAAAAGTTTTGCCTTATGGTTTTTGCTATGCTTGTCCTTGTACCAATTGCTCAGGCACAAAGCTCGAGTGTCGGTTTACATTTTTAATGTTCACGACTCTTGCCAAGGAATCTCGCCATAGCACTGTTGTCAAGAACTCTGAATTTCTTGGTTTTGCTGCCCCCAGCCCAACACGTGAAGCTGCACTTTTATGGCTCGAGGACATTCGTGGGCGTTATCCAGATGCCAGTCATGTTTGCTGGGCATATAAAATTGGCGTAGAGTATCGTTTTTCTGATGATGGTGAACCGAGTGGCACGGCTGGCGCACCGATTTTTCGGGTTCTCGAGTTAAGTGGTTTGGATTTCTTGACTGTTGCAGTGGTGCGTTTTTATGGTGGTACAAACTTAGGTGCGGGCGGTTTAGCTCGGGCTTACGGTGGGGTTATTGCTGAACTGCTGCGCTTAGCCGTAAAAATCGAAGTACACCCTCGAGTGATGGTCAAGATTTATGTACCGTTTGAGTTTACCAGTTTGTTGCATCGGTTGCTCGAGCCACTAGATATGCTTGAACGCTTGGATGAGTTTACCGAAGCTGGTCTCGAGGTCTGCTTCTTGGGTTTGGAATCCGAAGTGATGCCGTTTCAAACTGCACTGCAAAATGGCACACGAGGACAAGGAAAATTGGAACGTTTATGATACGATATTTCCATGACTGTAAGTATTGAAAAATTCCCTGAACTGCAAGTCTTATTGGCTGCTGGTCATGAGGTCATGCTCGAGAAAAATGGTTTGATTGTGGCTCGTGTTGCACGCATTCCAAATACCTATAAACGCCCAATTGCAGGTTTGTTGCGTGGTCAAATTCGTGTTTCCTCAGATTTTGATGAAACACCTTCTGAGATGCTGGATTTAATGCTTCATGGTGATGTTTTTCCTAAAGGTTAAGTGGTGAGAATTCTCCTTGATACACATATGCTGATTTGGTTTCTAAATGACCCAGATTTATTACCATCTCAGGCGGATAAAATCATTTTTGACTCGGCAAACATGATTTTTGTCTCGAGTCTTAGTTTGTGGGAAATTGCAATTAAAAAAAGCATTGGCAAGCTGGAACTGGACTTGGAAATTACTTTGCTAGAAGATATTTGTGAACGCTCTAATTTAATTGTTGTAGCTTTCCAAGCCAGCCATGCTTTAGCCGTTGCTCATTTGGAATGGCATCATAAAGACCCATTTGATCGGGGTTTAATCGCTCAGGCGCAAATGGATCAAATGTTTTTACTGACCCACGATAAGGTTTTAGCCGCTTATGGTACTTCTGTTCTGATTACTTAAAACTCGAGTACAATACAGGCTAGATGATTGAGTTAAAAGTAAATCGTGATCGCCGTGTTAGAAATTTTCACCCGTGGATTTTTAAGGACGATATTGCCAGCGTTGGTGGTGAACATGCCCCGGGCGCACTGCTCGAGGTACGTGATGCCAATGGTGCGTTTGTTGGACAGGCTTTTTATAATGCCAAAGCCAGTATTCCGGGGCGGGTAATCAGTTTAGCGAGGGGCAAAATAGATACGGATTTTTACCGTACGCTGATTCGTTTGGCTTTTCACAAACGCCAATTGTCAGGGCAATCCGATGTCATGCGTGTTTTGAATGCCGAAGCTGATGGTATTCCGGGTTTAATCGTGGATAAGTTCGGTGATGTGCTAGCAGTCCAGATTCGCAATGCTGGACTTGAATTGCACCGTGATTTGATTATCGAGGCGCTAAAAAAAGAATCTACTGCCAGCAGTGCTTTTGAACGTTCGGACACTTCAGAACGCAACAAAGAAGGTTTGCAACCACAGGTCGGTATTTTATGGGGTGATGTCCCCGAGACGGTGCGTTTTTCTGAGGACGAAATTCAGTTTGAGTTTAAGCCCTTTGAGGCTCAAAAGACAGGTTTTTATCTCGATCAGCGCGATAATCGGCGCAGGCTTGCTGCAATGGTTGACTCGAGCAGCCGCGTACTGGATTGTTATTCTTACACGGGTGGTTTTAGTTTGTATGCCGCCAAAGCTGGCGCAACCGCTTTAGCCGTGGATAAAGACGTGATTGCGCTGCAAGCCTTAGAGCGTTCAGCGCAAAAAAATGGCGTGGAAAAACGTATTTCGGTACGGCTGGGTGATGCTTTGGAGGTACTTGACCAGCTTGTTCTCGAGAAAAAACGCTTTACCCATGTGGTGATTGACCCGCCAACCCTAGCAAAACGTAAAGAAGAAGTCTTGGCAGCCAAACGTATTTTTACAATTGCCACCAAGAATGCGCTGCGGATGCTCGAGCCAAACGGGATTTTGTTGGTTTCTACCTGTGCCTTTCATATCAAAACCGATGATTTGCTCGAGGCTTGTCGGATGGCGGGTTCGGATGCTGGACGTAAACTCGAGGTCTTGGATGTGACCTACCAACCCGCCGACCATCCTTGGGTTTTACAAATTCCCGAGTCTCTGTACTTGAAGTCATTAATTCTTCGGGCTGATTAGGATTTGTGCTGCGCTAAGGCGGCAGCAATAAAGGCTTTGAATGGTGGTGAGACCCGCATTGGACGTGACTTAAATTCTGGGTGGGCTTGCAGGGCAATAAAAAACGGGTGGTCTGGTAATTCGATGGCTTCGACTAAGCCAGCCCCTCGGCTCTGCTTGCCCGGTGTAACAGCACTGACAACCAAACCAGCCTTCACCAGTTGCTGCACATAATCTGGGTTGACTTCATAGCGATGCCGATGCCGCTCGAGAACCGTACCAGCCGTGCCGTAAACCTGCTCGAGTTTTGTGCCAGCTTGAATAATCATTTCCCAATCACCAAGGCGCATTGTGCCGCCTAAACTAGCCGTCTCGAGTTGTTCGGGCATCAAACCAATCACAGGGTTTTTGCTGTACTGGTCAAATTCGGTACTGTTTGCCCCTTCTAACCCAGCCACATGCCTTGCAAATTCGATGACCGCGATTTGTAAACCAAGGCAAATGCCAAAATACGGTTTTGAAGAGGTTCTGGCGTATTTAGCCGCTCGGATTTTTCCTTCGATACCACGCATTCCAAAGCCGGGTCCAACCAGAATGCCGTCCAGCGCTTCTAAGGCAGCTTTGGCATCCTCATCCGTTTTTAAGTCCTCGGCATTGACCCAATGGATATTGACTCGGGTATCATTGGCAATTCCAGCGTGACGCAGCCCTTCGAGAATACTCAAGTAGCTATCGCCCATTGCCACATACTTGCCAACAAAACCAAGGTTGACTTCAAAAGTCGGGCTTTTGAGTTTTTTGACCGCATCGTGCCAAAAACCAAGGCTTGGCGGAATCGTCTCGAGTTTTAAGCGCTTTTCGATTTCACGCCCTAAGCCCTGTTCTTCAAAAGCCAAAGGCACTTCGTACAAGTATTCAACATTGTAACTCGAGAAGACCCGTTCTGGTTCGACACTGGTAAAAAGTGCGATTTTGCGGCGCATTTCGTCCCCAAGGGCGGTACTCGAGCGCACCACGATAAAATCTGGCGAAATACCGGTGCTGCGAAGTTGTGCCACACTATGTTGGGTTGGTTTGGTTTTAATTTCGCCGGTGCTGACTTCAGGCGCTAGGGTAACGTGTAAATAGGCGGTATTTTCGTATGCCTCATCAAATCGCATGGTGCGAATTGCCTCGAGAAACGGCAGGCTTTCAATATCGCCAACTGTACCTCCGACCTCAATCACCGTAATATCGGCGTTAGCAGCTTGTGCCACGGCTCGGATTCGGTTTTTAATTTCATCGGTGATATGCGGAATAACTTGTACTGTTTGGCTTAAATACTCGCCTTTGCGTTCACGTTCAATCACAATTTTATAAACCTGCCCAGTGGTGATGTTGCTGCCACGGTTGGTGTCTATGTCTAAAAAGCGTTCGTAATTGCCAAGGTCAAGGTCGGTTTCTGCGCCGTCGCCAGTCACAAAGACCTCACCATGTTCGTAGGGGCGCATTGTGCCAGCATCCAAATTGATATAGGGGTCTATTTTAACGGCGGTGACTTTATGACCTCTGGCACGGAGAATCGCCCCTAAGCTACTGGCAGTGATACCTTTACCCAGACTCGAGACCACGCCACCTGTAACAAAAATATATTTCATGATTAAACTCCTGATTTTTGATTCATCACTGATCAAAGAAAGAATAGAACTTGGATTTGCTGCAAAAAAAAATCCGCAAGGGCAAAACCCTACGGGATTCGAGTCTACGCTTTTTAGCAGTTCAATTCAACCGCTCCTTAGATTCTTAATTTTCAAAGGTATGGCTGACAAATTCAGTGACCATTGGCTCAAGGGCAGCACGTTGTTCCCGAAAGAGCAGGGCGGCTTCTCGAGAGCGCCAAGCACTGGGTTGTAACTCGAGCGGTAAGTCGGGGTCTGAGAATAAGAATTTGCGGTAGGCATGGAGCATCGTCACATACATCCCAAAAGCTGCCTTGGGGTTTTCTGGGGTGGCTTTTAACTTAAACTGTTCTAAGAAACCCTCAAATTGTTGGTTGAGGCTTGGCACATCCCATGTGGCTTTGACAAGTTCAGGGTTGCTGCGCCCAAAATGTGCTGCTTCAAACACGTCCACATACTGCTCGAGGCGATACGCTTTAGCAAGGGCAAGGGCTTCTTCGACAAGTGGATTAGGGCTAATCCAAACGCCGGGTTGTAATGCCCCAAAACCAAGAATTAACAGTTCTTTGCGTAAATTGTCACGGGCTTCTTTGGCGGTTTCGGGAATCGAGTAAGTCAGCACCCGCCACTGACCATCCCAAATTCGGTCAAGCGGTTGGTACAAGCGCCCGACCGCCCGATGAACCCGCCAGCGAACTTCTGGGGTCAGGGCAAAGTACGATTTACGTCCGCGTTTTTGAACTTCTAGCCAACCTGTGCGGCAGCTACGCGAAACCGCCGCCCGAACCGCACCTTCAGAGAAACCAAGTGCTTCCATCCAAGTAATAATTGTGCCAACCCAAACAGTATCGCCTCTCGGGTGGACAAATTCTCCAAAAATCGTAAATAAACTCGAGCGGGCTTTCACACATGCCCTTGCAAGGTTTCTCGAGATAAGAGTTTAGCCGTACCCTTTTGCAGCGCCTTGGTTAGCTTAAAACGCGGTAAATCAAATTCGTTTTGGATACCATTTAATTTATCGGCGACGATTTGCCCAATGTATGCCGCAAACTTAAAACCATGCCCAGAACACGGGCTAACCAGCATGATTCGGCTCGAGTCTGGGTGTGAATCCAGAATAAAATCATGACTTGGGGTGTTGGTGTACAAACAAGTTCGGGCTTGAATGAGCGTCCAGTTTTGCTTGGGCAAATGCGTCTCGAGCCAGTTGTGGGCTTGCGTAACCGTGGTTTGTGGCACTGTAAATTCTCGAGTCTCAGGATTGGTGACATCTCCACTTTGATGAAACCCAAGTTTGACCCCCGGTAAACCCTGCACCGGAAAACCATAGACCAAACTGTTGTGGTCAATAAAAATCGGGAAGTGTTGAGGCATAAATAAGCCCAAGTCTTTGGGCGCAAAATACATCACGCTCTCTAAAGTCACCTCGAGTTTAGGGGCTAAGGCTGGTACGAGTTTTGGCAACCATGCACCCGCCGCAATCACAATTTGTGCTGCCGTAAAAACCCCTTGATTGGTTTTGACCGTGTTGTGTGCCACATCAATTTGCAAAACTTCGCAGTGTTCAAGCAGGGTCACACCCAAGACTCGAGCTTGCGCCACCATCAATTCCACGGCTCGAGACGGCATCACAATCCCCGCGTCTAAACTGTATAACCCAACCCAATCGGAAGGCACATGCCACTGTGGGAAGCGCTCTTTTAAGGTACTCGAGTCGAGGCGTTCAAAGGCTGCCCCGACCTCCATCATGGCTTGGGCAGTTCGTTCTAAACTGGCGTTGCCACTGTTTCCCACATCCAAGCCACCAAATAAATCCAGTACCTGTTGCCCAGTCTCTGTCTCGAGTTCATGCCAGGCTGCCAAGGAACGCATTGCTAAACGCGCATAATCTGGGTCGTCGTAAGCAAAACGAAAAATTCTCGAATGCCCATGCGAAGAACCACGTTCGTGCGGCACACTGAACTGCTCGAGCAATAAGACTTTTTTACCGCCTTTGGCTAGGGCTAAGGCACTGCTGCTGCCAGCCGCCCCAGCCCCGATAATAATTACATCAAAACTTTGCATTGGTACATTCTAACGGGTTTATTTTAACGGGTAGCCATCTGCCTCGAGAACGGCGGCGGCTACTTCACGACGCAACTTAATGATGTTGACTGAATCTGTTTTGGTAAAGCGTTTTAAGGCTGCCAAAGTCATGCGGAAATCATCGCCCTCTAAAAAACTCGAGATGGCTTCACGTCCAGCGCTCATGGCTTTATCGGCGGCTTGCGCCACCAGAATTTGTGCCATGGCAGTTGCGAGACTGGCATTTTTGCCACTTGAGATTATTTTTTGCGCCCGCACCACAGCACTTTCAGCAACATAGGCTTCGATAATCATATCGGCAGTTCGCATCATCGTTTCTTGTTGTTCGCCGAGCTTAGCCCCAAATTTCTGAGCAGCACTTCCAGCCACAGCCAAGGCTGCTTTTTTGAGGTTTGCCACGACTTTGGTTTCACTCGCCAATGGCGCATCCGATTCGTCCATCTCAAAACTAGGCTCGAGCAGTTCAGCTTGGAGTTTTTGCGCTGCTTTCAGCAGTGGCAATTCGCCTTTGAGCGCCATTTTTAAGAGTTCGCCCGGAATCAGCATTCGGTTAATTTCGTTTGTGCCTTCAAAGATACGGTTAATCCGTGCATCACGGTAGGCACGAGCCATTGGGTATTCTTCGGAGTAACCAAAACCACCAAAGACTTGCAAGCCCTCATCGGCACACATGGACAGCACTTCGGTGGCAAAAACCTTGACCATGCTGGCTTCAACACGGTGCGTCTCGATGGCTTTTAATTTATCCATGCCTTTTTCTACAGCCGCGTCAATTGCACCCGTAACCCGATAAGTAATGGTTTCGGCGGCAAAAATACTAGTTGCCATCTGCCCTAATTTCTCGAGAATAGCGCCGTAACTAGCAATCGGTTTACCAAAGCTATGGCGTTCTTTGGCGTACTTGGCACTGTGTTCAAGAATCACCTTGCTTCCGCCCGCTCCACCTGAACCGAGTTTATAGCGCCCCATATTGAGGATATTAAAGGCAATTTTTGCGCCCCAACCGACTTCACCCAGTAAATTTGCCACTGGAACTTTGACATCCTCGAGAATTAGTTGTGTGGTGCTGGACAACCTGATACCAAGTTTTTCTTCTTCTTTGCCTATGCTTACACCTTCAAAAGCCCGTTCGACTAAAAAAGCACTAAACTTATTGCCATCAGCCGTTGGCACATGGGCAAAAACCGTGAACATATCGGCAATGCCACCGTTGGAAATCCACATTTTTGTGCCATTCAAGACATAGTGGCTGCCATCATCAGACAGCACCGCTTTGGCTTTGGCAGCTTGGGCATCCGAGCCAGAACCCGGTTCAGATAAACAATATGCACCAAGCAACTTACCATTCGCCATGTCTGACAAGTATTTTTCCTTGGTTTCTTGACTGCCAAAATAGACCAAAGGCAACA
>JAYWHB010000313.1:0-10960 GCA_043777915.1 Deinococcales bacterium | reverse complement strand
CTCGAGCGCTTTGATGCCAATAGTTACATTTGCATTACCAAGGCAATGGACAGGTTTGACATCTCCCCTGTTCAACTCGAGCAGATTGCTGTACCGATTTTAAGCGTCGGAATTTCATCGGATATTTTGTACTTACCCGCCGAAGCCAGAGAAATTGCCGAGACGGTACAGAACGGGCAGTATTGGGAACTCAGCAGCCCACACGGACATGATGCTTTTTTGCTCGAGACCGAGCGTTTGACAAAACGGGTCAAGGCTTTTTTGGCAGAAACTTCTACTCAAACTGTTTAACCAAAAATTGATACAACCCTGAACCAAGCCTTAAAGTCAATTGTTTGGCTTCTTGGGAATGAATGCAAGCTGACTCGAGTGGCAAACCATTCTCAGTCACATTCTGATGATTCCAGCTTGGCAGAACAACGGTAGCCGTGGTGTTGGCTGGAATTTCTACAGCTAAGTAAAAGTGATTGTTTTCTATTTTCCAATCGGTTTTAATTCGTCCTCGGGGGCTGTCCAACACGGCTCGAGCCGAAGTAATTTGTCCGCCGGGTTCTGGGGCGATTCGTATTTGCTTAAACGCCACCTCGCTCATTTGAATTCCGCCAATCGTTTCGGTCATCCATTGATACACCGCACCCAAAGAAAAATGATTAAATGAATTCATACTCGAGTCTCCAAATCCATTTTCGGGAGTCCAAGAATTCCAACGCTCCCAAATGGTGGTTGCGCCATTCAGAATAGAAAAATTCCAACCGGGAAACTCGCGGTTGTGCAGCAATTTATAGGCTATATCGGAGCGGTTCATTTTACTTAAAGCCAGCATCAAGGGCAGCGTTGCCTCGAGTCCAGTGCTGGGTCTAAATTGGTCGGCTTCGATTTTTTTAATCAGGTGTTCCAAGGCTTTTTCGGCTTGTGGTGGCTCGAGTAAATCAAAAGTCATGGCAAGGGCATAACAACCTTGGACATCACCGAGAATTCGTCCGTCGGGCAGTAGATACTCGGCTTGAAAAGCGGTTTTAATCCGCTCATACAAATTTAGAAAACGCTGTGCATCTTCGGGATACCCCAAAACTCGAGCCGATTGTGCCACCAAGCCTGTGCTGTAGGCAAAAAACATTGTACGAAAAACATCATGCGGAATTAGGGCATTGTGGTTTAACCAGTCTCCTAGACTGACAAATTCTTCGGGCGGTAGTAAATCAGCGCGGCTGGTGCTAGTGTACCACTCAATTTGCTTGACCATGGCTGGGTAGGAGCGCTCGAGTTGGCGCAGGTCGCCATAACGCTGATAAATCATCCACGGGCAGATAATCCCCGCATCTGACCAAGCTGGACTCGAGCCAGACCAAAGCGGTCCGATGTTGTTGGCACTTAGCACCACCAACGGGGCTAACCACGGGAATTGTCCGTCGGGAAGTTGGGCATCAATAAAATCTTGCGTCCATTTATTATAAAAAGTCTGGACATCACTTCGCATTGCGGCTGCACCAATAAAAGTCCAAGCACCATCACCCCAACCAAGCCGTTCGTCGCGTTGCGGACAATCGGTAATGACCTCGAGAAAATTCGAGCGCTGCGACCAGTAAGTATTGCTCACCAGTTTATTGACCAGTTCATCGGAACATTCAAACGAACCAGCTAACGGCGTATCAGAACTGAGCGGAATTCCAGTAATGGTTTCTAAATCTGGCGCGGAAGTTAAACCAGTCACTTCGACATACTGGAAACCATGAAAGGTAAAACGCGGCGACCAAGTTTCTTCGGGTTGACCAGAACAAATATAAACATCCACGGCTCGAGCCGTGCGAAGATTACGGGTATAGAGCGTTCGGTCGCTGTTCAGGCGTTCGGCATGACGAATGGTGATGCGTTGTCCTGCGCTGGGGTTCTTTACTTTGAGGCGCACCACACCAGCAAAATTCTGACCCAAATCAAAAATATAAACGCCTTTTTTTGGCTCGGTGATCACTCGAGGGATAAAACACGCTGCCTCGAGTGCCACGACTGGTGGAGCGGGATGAGGCTCGAGGCTTGGATTTAAGTTTGTGCCAGTGCTAACGGCTTGCCAATCAGAAGCATCATAAAAAGGTGTATTCCAACCCGTTTTTTCGACCCTCGAGTCAAAAACTTCGCCCATCAGCATATCGGCTTCCCTGATTCCCCCAAGGCTGGCTTGCCATGTGCTGTTGGTGGTTATAATTTCTTTTGTTCCATCCATAAACTCGAGGTGTAACTGCGCCCGTAAACGCGGATTCAAGCCGTAAATGTCGCGCTCGTGATACCAACCGATATAGCCACTAAACCAACCATCGGCAAGGACTGCACCAAGTACATTTTTGCCAGACTGCAAGTGCTGACTGACATCAAAAGCACGGTAGTACAAACGCTGGTGGTAATCCGTCCAGCCGGGGTCAAAATAACTGTGGTTGATTCGCTGACCATTGATAAAAAAGTCATAATGACCAAGGGCTGTAACAAATAATGTGGCTTGTTTGATTGGTTTTTCTAACTCGAGTGAACCACGCAAATAACTTGGTGGCGGTAAAAAATTGTCATCACCATACAAAAACCCCCAAGGCGCATCGCCATAATTTGCCAAAACCCGAGCTTCTACCCAAGAATGGGCTTCTGCTTCGTACCAGTTGTTGAGGATGTTCGGACTGATTTTCCAAGATGTATCCGAGCAAAAACTGATTTCTTGTCCATCCTCGAGCAGCACCACCAACCGAAAAATCAGCGCCACCGATTCGGGTGCTTCTACCCGAATGATAAAACGGTTTAAGCCAGCTTCTAAGCGTTCGGTCATGCGCCGCATATACAAAGACTGGTCACGAGGACTCTGGGCAAAATACTCACCCGCCCAATACAACGTAAAATGCCCCTTTGAGGCAATCATCACTCGAGCATCGGCAATTTTGGCATTTTCTGGCAAGATTAATTCACCCAGAAAAACCGCACTCGAGTCAGTGCCAATCCATTTGGCATTTTCAAAAGGAGCAAGTGGCAACTCGAGGTTACGGGCAGCATCAAACCCAATCCAATCGGCTGTCCAATCGGCTTGGGTTAAGCCAGCCGCAAAATAAGCCGTTTCGCTCCAACTCGAGACGATACCTTCACCATTCCAAACCCGAACTTTCCAATAACAATACTGAGTTGGCTCGAGGCTCTGTCCACGGTATTCGATGTTCAGTGTCTCATGGCTATCAACTTTGCCGCTCGACCACAAATCTGCTTTGGCTGGCTCGAGTAATTCTAGGCAGCTTGCCGCAATAATTTCATAAGCGCTCTGTTTTTGATTGCGAAAATCAGATGCTACAATCCAACTTAGGCGCGGATACGGCACAACAATCGCCAGTGGGTTGGTTAAGGATTCACAACGCAAATTCGAGACGGTTAGGGTCATACAACAACCTTAAGGAACTGTCCGAAAATAAAATTCGTGAATGGCTGGGAGGGGACAAGCCCCTCCCCTACGAAAAAACACCGTCCTGTAGGGGAGACCCTTGTGGTCTCCCTGTGACAGATTATGTTTTTGAATTCTTCAAATCGGGAAGTTAATTGCGGACAAATCCTAAGTAATTTTTTGCTCATGGGTTCATCTCAAACGTTGTTTCTAACAGAATATCTCGAGACGACGCACCGACCAAAACACGGTACTGCCCGAAAACACGTTGCCAACCATCATCCCAAATCGAGAATGGGCGCTCGAGCGAATCGGCATCTAGGTAAATGCAAACCGTTTGCTTTTCTTGTGGCTGTAATAAAACTCGAGCAAAACCAGCCAGTTTCTTTGGTGCTTGATTATCTGGCATCTCGAGGTAAAGCTGGGCAATTTCGATGCCTGTATAAGCTCCAGTGTTCTCGAGTTCAAACTGAATGGTGATGAGCTTGTCTTGCAAAATTTCTAGATTGCTGTACGAAAAACTGGTGTAGGACAAACCAAAACCAAACGGGTAAAGTGGTTCAATGTTGTGCTTCTCGTAACCTCGGTAGCCAATGTTTAAGCCTTCGGCATAAGTTATGTGACCATTAACTCCCGGATACTCGAGCGGTGGCATTTGGTCTTGGGAATGTGGAAAGGTAATCGGTAATTTACCCGATGGGACGACATCACCAAATAAAATCCGAGCCACAGCCGCCCCCTGTTCTTGCCCTGCATACCAAGCCTCGAGAATGGCTGGGACGGTGCTTTCCCAACGACTAGCATCTACACTCGAGCCAGTCATCAGCACCACAATGGTTTTTGGATTGACGCGACTGACAGCCTCAATCAGTTCATTCTGCCCTGATGGTAGCTGCAAATTTGGTCTGTCCAGCCCTTCGGATTCAAAAGTACGCACCACCACAACTGCAACATCTGAAATCCGAGCCAAGTCTACAGCTTGCTGCATTTTTGGTGTGAGTGTGCCTTTAGGCGGCTGCCAACCAAGCCGTAACTGAGCGCCGTAAAGCATACACAGTTCAGGGAAATCTGAAGCGTACTCGAGGCGAATTGCGTATTCTTGACCAGCATTGAGTTGCATGGTTTGACTCTGAAAAGCTGCACCAGAGCCGTCCCAGTGTTGTGAACCAGCATGAAGCAAAATTTGACTTTGTACCTCGAGTATCGGCTGTTCATTGACATATAATTTGGCTCGACCCGCAGTAGTTATGGACAGGGCATACTCTCCAGTCATAGGAGGTTTGATTAACCCAGTCCAGCACGCCGAAAAAATAGGTTCAACCGCCATTGGAAAAGACTCGAGGTGATGTGAAGCGACACTGATTTGAAAACCGGGAAAATCAAAAAAACCACGAATGAATTCAACATTGGGTTCAATCCGGGTGATGACGGGTTCGCCCGTAGATTCGAGGTTATTCCAGTATTGTGCCAGTAAACCCTGTCTGCCATCGGCTTGCTTGAAGACTGACGATGGAATGCAGTTGTCGCCATGCAGCAGTACCCCCGCCCCAATTGCATCTGTGCCAGCCGCGTATGAAACCTTGATACTCGAGCCAACCCGAGTTTTAATGCCGTCAAGGACTGAAATTTCGCGCAGAGGTTGCACCAAAGCGCTACCGCCACCCGCCGCCGCGACAGTATCGGCATCTGCGCCAATAATCGCAATACTTTTAATTTGTTCGGTAGAAAGCGGCAATAAGTAATTAGCGTTTTTAAGTAACACCATGCTTTGTTCAGCAATCTCGAGGGCTATCGCCGCATGGTCATGAGACAGTATCAATTGCTCAAAACCAGACTCGAGCATTCCCAAACCAATGGTTGGACGTAAAATTCTGCGAACCATTTCATTTAAGGTCTCGAGTGAAACTTCTGCGTTTTTGACTGCCTCAAGTAAATGGGAGCGCCATTGACTGGCGTGTGGCATGGTTAATTCCCAGTCCAGCCCAGCATTAGCAGACTTAGCAGTGCTGTGATTTGCCAGAAAATCACTGACCACCCAACCACGAAACCCAAGTTGGTGACGCAGAATCTTTGAGAGAATATGATGGTTATCACAAGCAAATAAACCATTTACACGGTTGTAGCTTGCCATCACCGAAGCTACCCCACCAAGGCGAATCGCGGCTTCAAACGGCGGTAAATAGATTTCAAAGAGGCTGCGATGGTCTACCCTCACGTTGATAGAATTGCGGTCATGCTCTTGGTTATTGACAATAAAGTGCTTTAAGCTGGCTTGAACTCCGTGGGCTTGAATGGCTTGCACCTCAGGGACAACCATACGCGACTGCAACAATGGGTCTTCGCCAAACGATTCAAAAGTACGTCCAGCCAAAGGCGCTCGAGCAATATCTATAGCAGGACCAAGCAGCACATTATGCCCAGTCAGTTTCGCCTCGAGTCCGAGCAGGTTGCCATATTTTGTGGCTAACTCTGTACTCCAAGTGGCAGCCAAAGCAATCGGAGCGGGTAAGGCAGTGCTACCCGTGGCAGTGGTGGCTTCGGGTGAGGTGCGAATACCCGCAGGACCGTCTGCCATATTAAACAGTGGTAAGCCAGATGGTGGTTTATCCGTACTACCAAGAATAAATTGCCCACTGACCAAACGGATTTTATCTTCTAAACTCAACTGCTCAAGTATCTTCTCGACTTGTTCAGCCACCAAACTCGAGTTTCGCCAGTCGCCATTCATCCTTTCACCGCGCCAGAAGCTAAACCTTTCATCACCAATTGATTTAAGAATAAGTAGACCAAAATAGTTGGTGCAACCGTAATTGCCACCGAAGCAAAGGTTGGACCCCATTCTCGCTGCCCGTATTGCCCAACAAAATTCAGTAAGCCCGATTGAACGGTTCGCATATCTGGGCTGGTGGTAAAGGTTAAGGAAACCAACAAGTCATTCCATATAAAAAAGAATTGTACCAACGCCACCGTCACCACAGCATTCATCACCATTGGCAGGGCAATCTTAAAAAAGACTTGATAAATACTCGCGCCGTCCATAATTGCCGCTTCAATCACTTCTCTCGAGAATGTTTTGAAGTAACCCGTCATAAAAAACACCACAAGCGGCAAACCAAAGGCTACATATGTGATAATCAATGCCAGATGGGTATTCAGTAAACGGGTTGCAAAGTACATCGTGAAAAGCGGCAGAATCACAATTTGCAGTGGTACCATAATCGCAGTCAAAAAAACCAATGTGGTCAGGTTGGCAAAACGCCATTGCATAATTTCGATCCCAAATGCCGCACTAACCCCAAGCAGCACCACCAAAATTAAAGATGGCACAACTGTCAGGATACTGTTCAAAAAATAGGTACTCATTTTTCCTTCTGTCCAAGCTCGGGCATAATTTTCCCAGTGCAATTCTTTGGGTAATGCCCACATCGGGCTTCCCGAAAATTCTTCGACCCCTTTAAGGCTCGAGATAAAAATCCAAAAGACAGGGTAAACGCTGACCAGCACTGCCAGCAGCACCAAAACAAGAACGGGGATATTACTCAGGTGCTGTAAAATACTTTTTTGTCTCGAGTTTCGCATTAGTTTTGTCCTTTTCTTGACCGCCACAACACCAAGAGCGTGACGAGAACACACTGTACCGCCAAGGTTAATGCCACAGTAGAGCCGTAGCCATAATCGTTATAGGTAAACGAGACTTTATACATATATAGCGTTAAGGGCATGGTGGTTGTACCCGGTCCGCCGCCCGTTAAAGCCAGAATGGAATCAAAAACCTTGAGTGTGCCATTTAAGCTAAAAATCAGGCTCGAGATGATAATTGGCATCAGCAACGGCATGACCACAAACCTTGAAAGTGTCCAACCCTGCGCTCCATCTATTCGGGCTGCCTCCAAGACTTCTTCGGGGATTTCAACCAAACCAGCAAACAACAGCACCGCATAAAAGCCCATGGCTTTCCAAATGTCCATGGCGGCTATCACCCAAAAAGCACTGTTTGCCTGTCCAAGAAAACCCTGTACCCAAGACTCGAGACCAAGACTTTGTAGCAAACTATTGACCAGCCCGTACTGCGGTGCTATCGCAAAAAGTTTAGCGAACATCTGAGCGCTTGCTACAGTTGGTAAGACCACAGGCAAAAAAACCAGGGTGCGAATCAAAACCGAGGATTTACGCAAATAAAACATATACAGCATCGCCAGTAACAAACCTAAAATTACCTGTCCAAGACTGACCACCGCCGCATATTTTGTACCAAACCAAAGGGCTTCCTTGAATTTTTGATCCTGCCAAATTTGTCCATAATTATCCAAACCCACAAACTTAAAGCCAGCCAACGGTGAACCTGAAAAAAAAGTATAGCCAACCGACCAAACAATCGGAACAAGTAAAATGATGGTGTAAATCAGCAAAGCTGGACCGACAAAAACCAGAACAGCTTTCCAATCACGCAACGTACCCTGCATAAAAACTCCTTTTTTGAAAATATGAAGGGCGGCTTTGACACCGCCCTGTCAACTTAGGATTTGTCCCATAATTATTTCCCTATTTAAATTTGAGACCAAAAATACGCATTGGTCACAGGGCGGACACGGGGGTCCGCCCCTACCTGACATGATTTTATGGATTCTGTAGGGACAGACCCCTGTGTCTGTCCTGCTAGAAAACGATGTTTCATCATTTCCAAATCGGGACGTTAATTGCGGACAAATCCTTAGTTCAAGGCTTTTTGTAATTCTGCCAGATAATTTTCTGGGGTCATGTCACCTGTCACCAGCAACTGCACATTGTCAGCAGCCACCGAGGATGCCTTGTTGCTAAATTTTGCTTCAAACCACAAGTAGGCATTCTTGGCTGCACCAAGTTTAGCCAAGGTTGCTTTGGTTAAAGCGGGTAAGTTAGCGGGGAGCTTAGCGACCTTAAAACCAGAAATCTGTCCGTTATCGGTCAGGGCGCGTTCGCCGTAGTTACCAAAGACATACTTGAGCCATGCACCCAGCGCAGCATCGTTTTGCTTTGGGTTAATTGCGGTGGCAATTCCAGTATTCAACGACCATTCGTTGCGTGTACCCTTGCCGCCGCGCACCGTTGGGAAGTTAAAGAAACCAACGTTTTCCGCGCCGATTTTATTTTGCTTCGGGTCGTTTAAGCTGCCCAATGCCCAAGAACCCATGTAGAACATGGCGGCTTTGCCTTGGAGGAATAAATCCTGAGCGCTACCGTAATCAAGGGTATTGACTCCCGCACCAAAGTAGCCTTTTTTACCCATCTCCTGAACGGCACTAGCGGCTTCGACGAATCCAGCATCGGTGACTTTTAATTCGCCTTTGGCAACTCGAGCCATTGCATCTGCACCGTACTTACGGGCGACATAACCGTTGATTAAACGGGTGATGGGCCATTTTTGTTCGCCACTGGCGGCAAATGGTTGAATTCCAGCCGTTTTGAACTTGGCGGCGGCTGCCATCATCGCGTCCCAAGTGGTCGGTTCTTTGATGCCGTTATCAGCAAAGAGTTTTTTGTTATACCAAATGCCTTCGATATTTAACTCGAGTGGTAAACCCAATAATTTCCCACCTGTGATTGACTTTTGCAACGCCACCGCCGCAGGGTTCAGTTTGTCAAAAATTCCATATTGCTTAAATAATTCTTCGATGTCGGCAGCTTGTCCTTTTTCGGCTAACTGCGTCAATAAACTTGGTTCATTAACGTTATACATGGTGGGTAAGCTGTTACTGGCAGCCAGTAATTGCAATTTTTGGGCAAGGTCGGCTTGTGGTGCATTTTGGTATTCATATGCCACATTGGCGTTTTGTTTGCTGTACTCGGCAGCCAGTTTACCAATCACACCAGTAAAGCCTTCAGTGGCAGTTTGAACCGATAAAAACACAACTCTTTTACTTTGGGCTTCTGCCATTAAACCAATGGGCGCAAGTACAGCAAGAGCAGCGAGGGCGGTATAGCGGATTTTTTTGTTCATGATTGAGTCTCCTAATAGAATGAAGGCGAAGGGTTTCGGGGCGTATTTTCTAAAGCGAGTTACGATTATTTCGTACTCGAGAATCGGTTTTGAGTCTTAAGGTCTAGGCGTTTTTAAGTAGCACTCCTGTATCAAAAGCGTGTTGTACAGCTAAACTGGCTGCACCTTGCGCCCACGGTGTAAAATCATCATTTGCCCACGGCACAACAATTAAAGGTAGTTCAGTCGCTAAACCATCGAAGGCTAGACCGCGCAAACTTTGGCGCATCGGTTCAAAATAGGCATCGCCAAGTTCTGCGCCTTCGCCACCAAAGACAATCAGTTCCGGGTTAAAGGCATTGACCAAATAAGAAATGTGCTGCCCGAGTAAAGCTCCAGCCGTCTCGAGTACAGAAATCGCGCCTTGGTGTTGTGCATTTGCCAGTTGTACCAAATCTGGAATGGCTATCCCTCGGTGTTCTGGGAACTGCTCGAGGAAAAGCCCTAAAAGCGCTGGTTCGGTGGTATAGGCTTCCAAACAACCTTGTCTGCCACAACTGCAAGTCCGTCCGTTAAGCAAAATTTTATTATGCCCAAATTCACCAGCCCCACCATCGCGCCCACGGTGAATTTCGCCGTTACAAATGATGGCTGCACCAAGACCACGCCCGATGGCGATGGCAATAAAACTATTGGCGTGTTTGGCATGACCAAAAAGCCGTTCGGCGGCGGCAAAAGAATTGACATCGTTATCTATCCAGCTTGGCAAATTGGTTTTTTGACTGACCATCTCGGCTATTTTTATCTGTTTCCAACCCAACAAAGGCGCATGAACCGCGATACCATTTACTGCGTCAATCACACCAGAAAGCCCAATACCAACACCAATCAGGTCGTCGGGTGAAACTTTGGCGCGTTTATATAATTTTTTGCATAGGGCGGCTATTTGTGCCGCCACCCGAGTTGGTTCGTGTTCGGTTAAATCTTCGGTGATGTGGGTCAGGACTTTCAAGGATAAATCGGTCAGTACACCTTCGAGCCGATGCTCGGAGAGTTTTAAGCCAATCGCAAAGTGCGCCGAGTAATCAATGTTAATAAAAATGGGTCGTCTTCCACCACTCGAGCCAGCTTCACCAATACTTTGTTCGACCAGAAGTTTTTCGGCAATCAGTTCGGCTGTCACCCCACTGACCGAAGCTGGACTCAAACCAGTTAGCTCAGCAAGTTGAGTGCGGCTAATTGGTCCAACACGCCGCAAAATACGCAAGATGCTGGTGCGGTTCATGGTTCTGAGTGCGCTTGGATCGCCTTTGACTATCATGCCAATCTCCTGAGTTAGTTAATTTAGGTTGTGAACTAACTCAGAATGTAGCACTATTTATTTGAAAAATCAAGAGCTTGGTTTGGCTCACTCGAGACACCTGTCTTAAAAAGAAGCGTTATTGTAAAACCATGATAGAGACTGTAATTTTGGCTCGTCCGCGTGGCTACTGCGCTGGGGTGGTCATGGCAATTGATGCCTTAAAAGATGCTGCCTTAGAAAACAAAGCCAGTAATGAAGGCGATATTGTTGCCTATCACGCGATAGTTCATAATCAAAC
>JAYWHB010000312.1:0-10969 GCA_043777915.1 Deinococcales bacterium | reverse complement strand
GTACTCAAGGTCTATGTCTGGTGTGGCACGTAAAATTCCTAGAATATCTGTCCATTGGCGTTCGCTGGTGCAATCTGTGGCTTTGTACCATTCGAGTTTGCCAAGCAACACGTCTTCAGCCGTCATAAAGGGTAGCTCATCTAGCACAACCCTCGAGAATGCAATTTGGTCATATGGACGTTGTTTTAGTGGAAAGATGTCTACTTTGAGCATAGATTCAAGGTGAATTAAATTGAAACTTGTTCTGGTTTTTATGGCTTCAAGAATTTGTTCTTGGTCAGCATAGAATTCATTTGTTAAAAGCGAAATCCATGTCGGAATATCTTGGATTTTTAAGTCTGCAACAATGTCCACATCAAGAGTGGCGCGAACTGCCCCCAGTCGTGAACTGGCAACACTACCAACAATGCGACACCGAACACCGTTTTGCTCAAGTGAGTCGGTCACTTGCTTGGTTATTTTAAGGAGTTCCATTCAAATGTTTCCTCAAACGATTGGCAATCTCAGTTCCATAATTGATTTTGACCCACTCGAGCTTGGCTTCCTCTGCGTTGGGAATGCGTTTTTCTATGGTTCGACGCGATTGCAGTATCAATTCTTTGGAATACATACTCATCAACTCGAGACGTTTTTGAGTGGTTGTATTTTGCATTAACTCAAGTTGTTTTTTGGCAATACTTGGGTGGGTATCGTTACCCAAAACGAAGGTCATATGCAAATTATAGCACTGCTTGTTTTGCCTTGTTCTCGAGTTTGGGCTATTCCTGATTTTAGCCCCAGACCCTAAATCTCGTGGTGTTTTGGTACAGTCACAACTAGCTATTTTAACGTAAAACAGAGCATGAAACGATTACTGTCTGTTTTACTGTTTTTATTGATTTCCTGTGCGCCTGTGGCTCGAGACCCAAATGCGCCTTCGGTAGCCGATGCTCCTCCCGCACCACGCTTGGCGGGAATGACCTCGAGTGCCTATATTGTTTTGGCTGGCGAACGTGTTTATTACGAGGTTGGAGGTTCGGGAACACCTGTGGTTTTTGTCCATGGCATTGGTGGGGGCAATTCGATGCACTTGTACCGGCAAAATACCTTGGCACTGAGTAAGCAGCATCGGGTGTATGCTTTTGATTTTCCGGGCTTTGCCCGCTCTGGCGCACAACCAATCATGTACACCAACGAACTCTATGTCCAAGTCTTGCGCGAATTCTTGCAAAAAGTGGTACGCGTACCAGCCGCTATCATCGGCGGAAGTTACGGGGCAGACTATGCCATTCGTGTCGCCGCCGAAAACCCCGAACTGGTCACAAAACTTCTTTTGGCTAACCCAAGCGGTTACGGCTTTTCCGACGAAGCCAGATTGGCGCGTGGCTCAGACCGCTTCCGCCGCAACCCTGACTTGTTTAATCAGTATGCCACGACTCCAATCGGGCTATTTTTATTTCAAGTCTTGAGTGGTGAAGGTGGCTTAAATTTTTTCTTGTACAACACCGTTTACTTAAATGGCAACTTGGTTACGCCTGAACTCACGCGTATTTACCAGCAGAATCTCGAGGGGGCAAATAAAGCCTTTGCACCGTTTTCGTTTTTCGCTGGGATGCTCGCCCAAGATGTTAGCGGGTACTGGGCAAAACTCAGACAACCAACCTATTTGGTTTGGGGTAACGAGGATGTCTTTACACCAATTACCGAAAGCCGATATTTTCTCGAGGCACGCCCTGTGCCAATGGCAGTTATACGCGCTCGAGCAGTGCCTTACGATGAGGAATTTGAAAAGTTCAATAAAATCGCTTTGCAGTTCTTGAAATAGGGCAAAAGGCGAAGGGCAAAAGGCAAAAGTAAAAACCCTTCGCCCTTCGCCTTTTGCCCTTCGCCTCTCCTAAATCACGTCTTTCACAAAGCCTTCGCCTCGAGCTTGTAATTCGCTTCGTAAGTGGCTGCTAATGGGTTTCTCGAGGGTCGGGTCAAATTCTAGGATTCGTTTGGCGAGTTCTCGAGCTTGTTCGATGATGATGGTGTCTCTGGCAATATCGCCAAGTTTCAGGTCGGCTAACCCGCTTTGGCGTGTTCCCATGATTTCGCCGGGTCCGCGCAGTTTCAGGTCAGCTTCGGCAATCTTAAAGCCGTCGGTGGTGGATTCAATCACTTTTAGGCGTTCCTTGGTTTTTTTGCTGTGGTCGCCAGCCACCAGTAAACAATAACTTTGTTCTGCGCCGCGTCCGACCCGTCCGCGTAACTGATGCAGTTGTGATAATCCAAAGCGTTCGGCATTTTCGATGACCATGACTGTGGCGTTTGGAATATCCACACCGACTTCAATAACGGTGGTGGAGACCAGAATATCAAACTCGAGACTGCGGAAACGCTGCATAATTTGGTCTTTTTGTTCGGCGGGCATTTTGCCGTGTAGCAGTTCTATTCTGGCTTCGGGAAGGATTTCTTTTAAGTCGGCTGCCAGTTGGGTGGCAGCTAGAATCTCCTCGAGTTTTTCGGATTCTTCGATTAAAGGCGCAACCACAAAGGCTTGTCTGCCAAGGCGAATTTGTTGCAATACAAAACTGTAAGCCTGCCGACGATGCGTGTCTAAAAGCAACTTGGTTTGAATTGGGGTGCGTCCGGGTGGGAGTTCATCTATAATCGTTAGCTCTAAGTCGCCATAAGCGGTTAGGGCAAGGCTGCGTGGGATGGGTGTGGCACTCATTACCAGAACATCGGGACGGCTTGCGAGTAGCGCTCGGCGCTGCATCACTCCAAAACGATGTTCTTCGTCTATGACTGCTAAACCAAGGTTCTTAAAATTAACCCCTTCTTGAATTAGGGCTTGTGTACCCACCGCTATATCAATTTGTCCAGTCTCGAGTCGTTCACGGGCAGCACGGCGTTCTTTGACAGTCATTGCACCGATTAAAAGCTCGATTTTTAACCCAAGTGGATACAAATACTTTTGAAAATTGAGGTAATGCTGCCGTGCCAAAATTTCCGTCGGTGCCATCATTGCACCTTGGAAACCATCCAAGGCTGCCAAGTACAAAGCACAGGCTGCCACGGCGGTTTTGCCACTGCCAACATCGCCTTGGAGCAACCGCGCCATCTGCTTAGGGAGGCGCATACTGCCAGCAATCTCGAGTAAACAGCGCCGTTGGGCTTTGGTAAACTTAAATGGCAGGGCAGCTTCAAAACGGTTGATGTCTTCGTCTAGCGCCCTGAATTGCTTACCCAACAAATGGCTTTTACCCTCGAGCATGACTCGTAACTCGAGAAATAAAAATTCATCGAATTTAAGTCGTTCCAATGCGAGTTCTAGGGTCTCGAGTTCGGTTGGCTGATGGGCTTCACGCAAGGCTTGGGCAAGCGGCATGAGCTTAAATTCGCCACGGGTTTTGCTGCTTAAAAAATCCTCGAGTTCAGGAAAAGCCTCCAGCACCGCTTGTCCGCAGCGCCGCAAAAAGGCTTGGGAAATACCATCGGTGGTGCTGTAAACCCCAATTACACGGTCGGTACTGAGGCTCTCGCCGTCATCGTCAAGTTCAAAGTATTCGACTCCTACTTCTAATTTGCGTCCAAAACGCTTGGCTTTGCCAGTCACAATCAGCCGAGCGCCTTCGCGCAAGGTTTTTTCGACCCAAGGCTGATTAAACCAAGTGGCGGCTGCCATATTGCCGTAGTCGTCGCGGAGTTCGGCTTTAAGAATCAGCATTCCTTTGCGTGGTTGCACCCGAGATTTACTGGTGACAGTGCCGACAATCGTGACTTTGGCGGCATCTTCGATTAAATGAAAGCCCGGTAATTTGCGCCTGTCTTCGTAACGACGCGGATAAAAATGCAGTAAATCCCTTACGGAGCGCACATTTAAGAGTGCCAGTTTTTTAACTGCACCAATCGGCAGAGTCAGTTTCTCGAGCAGACTATCTAAATGCACGGGGCTGCGTTCGGTTGGTAAATCCTTTTGAACTCGAGTGACTATGGGTTTTGGGGCTGTCTCGAGCAGTGCCAATGCCTCGAGCAGTCGGGTTTGGCGTTCTTCTAAGCTAAAGGTGCTGTAACCATCTAGTACCGCTCGCACTTTGGGAAACGGTTGTGCCACATTGCTGAGTAACGCCTCGAGTCCAGCCGTCACGACTTTATCTTGACAACCAGAAGCCAATTCGCGTTCCAGTGGTCTTTTTAGGCGTTCACGCAGTTCGTCAACAGTTGGCACAATATAGATTTTAACATATTCTGTTTTGGGCGAAATAATAGAAAAATACCAATGACACATAAGGCATCATTGGTATTTGAATCTGGCAAAACTTTATTTCAAATCAAATGAAACTTTAATCTGGTCTGTGCCTACCAACGTAGATTTTAATGACAAGGTAAAGCTCTTAAAGCTCAGACTTGCCTCGAGACCTTTATCCATCATTGTGCCGCCCATTGCATCGCCTGGCTTGTCCATTGCTCCACCTGGTTTGTCCATTGCGGCGGCGGGTTTGTCCATTGCACCATCGGCTGGCTTATCCATTGCGGCGGCGGGTTTGTCCATTGCTCCACCCATCATCGCATCGCCGCCCATATGGGTTACTTTCCAACCTTGTTTTGCAAAAGCAGTTTCATGGAACTTAAAAGGTTCGGCGGCATCCTTACCTTTATAGACCAAAACAACACTTTTACCAGAGTTGCTGCGTGTCAGGATTGGTAATTGTGTATAAGCAGCGATGTTGACCACTTCGCCAGAAACCCGACCATTTTGCAAGGCACTCGAGGTTAAACGCAAGGCTGGAGCAGCGAGGGCGATTCCACCAACAACAACAGCAGCAAAAGCTAAGGCAATACGATTCATATTTCTCCTGTTCTGGGCAATAAAAGCCCTGCGTTATCTCTTTTGATAACGTCTATTAAATGATTGAGGATCGCAAAGAAGTTCTAACGTCTCGAGCCGAGAACCACAGGTGCGTCAGTGGAAGATACGGGCAATGGTACGAGGAAGTTCAATTGGACTTGGGTTCATTTAACGGATTTCCCTAGACCGAATCAGCCAGACACCAGCAATCAAAAACCCAGCATTGGCAAGCCAAGGGGCAATAAAGGCGGGCAGCACGCCCATTTGCCCTAGGGTGCGCCCAAGAAACAATGCCGCATAAAAACCAATTGCAATCAGCACCGCGTAACCAAAAGCGGTACTCGAGTTGCGAGCGCCCCTTGAAGCCACCGCCACACCAAAAAGTAAAATAATAAAACTGGCAAAAGGTAGGGCTGTCTTTAAGCCAAGCTGCGCTGCAACTTCGCGTTTTTGTATCCCTTCGGCTTTTTGATGGTCAGTGTATAAATCCGAAATACTGCGTGGGTCTTCAAAACCACTGCCGTCGTTTTCGGCAACCAACTGGTCAGTGGTTTTTTTAATTGGCACACTGGTTTTGGCATTAGGTTTCAGCGAACCCCGAAAAATCTCGAGAAAAGCATTCTGCGTCCAAGCGGTGGTAATTTCATCAGGCGGTGGGAAAAAATCGTGGTCTACCGTATATTTACGAAAACCAACCATCTCGAGCCGATTCTTGGCAATTTGGGCGGTGCGAGCTAACGTAATGCTTTGTTTGTTGCCGACCCATTCTTCAAGACGGACATTCTCGAGTTGGTTGCCACTGACCCCCGTAAAAAACAGGGTTTTACCGTCTAAGTCAAGGCGTTTACCCGCAATTCGGGTTAAGGCATTGCCAGAAACACCATCCCACCAAGTCACACTGACGAGTTGATTGGCTCTTGGGGCAATAAATTCTGAAACCACATAACCCAAACCTGTCACCAACGCCCCAAAAAGCAGCACCGGACGCGCCACTTGCAGTAAACTGATTCCACCAGACTGCGCCGCCAGAAGCTCGTTTTCTCGAGCCAGCCGCCCAAAAACCATCAGGGCAGTAAAGACCGAAGCGATTGGGAAGGCTTGCAGCGCAAAATTGGGAATTTGGTACAACATCCATGGCAGCAACGACTTGGCGGGTAATGCCGATAAGAATGGTTGCGCTAGAATCCGCCAGAGCAGAAAAATACCAACGTACAAAAAAGTACCGATTAAAAAATTGGGGATGGTCTCACGGGCTACCATACGCTCGAGTCGCGTCATGGGTGCATCCTAACTTTTAGGAAATAAGAAGTAATGAGGCGCACCTTAATTCTTGATAACTCAGCGTTTATATGCGCCGTCCAAAACCAAGGTCAGGGCTTTTTTGAGTTCATCTTTGGCTGGGCGGTTTGGGTGAAAAGCACTCCAACGCAGCGCCGTCATTAAAAAGGTATAAGCAATCGTGGCGGCAATTCGTTCGATGCTGACATCATCGCGGATTCGGTGGGTTTCGCGCAGCAAAGGTTCGATGATTTTGGCTAAAGGCATGGCTTCATAGGCGGCTTTGGCGCGAATCGGGTCTGGGTTAATCAGTTCATAGGTGAGCGGCGGGATTAAATCGCGTTCTTCTTGGGTGACTCGAGCCAGTTCAAGCCAGAGTTCCTCGAGCATCGCGGCGGCATCTAAGCCTTCGTTGCGCCGTTCTTCGATTACATCGTGCAAGTTGGAAACGATATACGCCCCATAATCGAGCAGCACCGCTTCTTTGTATGGGTAGTAATTAAAGAATGTACCGCGTGAAACATGGGCAGTTCGGGCAATATCGGTGGCAGTGGTTTTATCAAAACCATTTTCCTTAAACAACTGAATTGCCACTTGATAAATGCGGTTTCGGCGGCGAATTTTTTGACGCTCGCGCAATGAGAGTTTTAAGTCATCTTGCAGGAGCGGTTTTGGCGCGGGTGTAGAAAGGGTCATCACAGAAGGCGATGATAACACTTTTTTGCTTCGAGTCCAAAAAGGCGAAGGGCAAAAGGCGAAAGGCAAAAGTTAAACTGCCTCTCCCTTTGCCTTTGCCTCTTTCAGACAGAAATCAGGTTTGAGGACTAGACTGTATTCTATGAAACCATTCCCGAGGTTATTTGGCGTTCTGATAGTGTTGTTAAGTTTAAGTGCGGCTTTTGTCTGGGCGCAACAAAATCAGGCGCTTTATGTCTATTCGCGGGGGATTTTTTTGCCATCCGATGACCTGCGTTTTGATTTGTACAGTTATGGGGCTGACCCTTCTGAAATCAGTGTGACCTACAATAAGGTTCTCGAGCCACTTGATTTATTGCGCTTAAAATCCAACGATGGTTACAGTGCAATTAAAATTCCAGAGAACATCAAAACCAGTGTCGTCAAACGCAGTACCGTTAAATTGGACAGGAATTACGGGCAGGTCAAT
Organism: Deinococcales bacterium; assembly: GCA_043777915.1. Classification (GTDB taxonomy): domain Bacteria; phylum Deinococcota; class Deinococci; order Deinococcales; family JAAFIG01; genus JAAFIG01. The sequence continues at coordinate 3,713 of JAYWHB010000312.1, read as the reverse complement.
CTTGGCAAACTCTCGCCCGGTTTGTACTTATTGGGGTTCTCGGCTGGACAAGCCAAAGGCGTGGGGATTGCCTTGGTCACAGATTTAGGGATGTTGGTCAAACGTGCCGATAAGAATGTTTCGGTACTGACCGTCAATCGGGTCAATGGGCAGCGCCGTAACGCTGCCGTCTACGGGATTGATGGCACAAATGCTAAGCAAATCCAGACCGATTCTAATGGGCTGGGCAAATTGGTGCTGTCTACCGATAAGAACGGTGTGATTGTCGCAAACAGTGGCGCAAATTGGGCAGTCTCGAGGTCATGGTGGCAGAGTTACGGGGTTGAACGCTGGAAAATTACTGGGCAGACTGACCGCCCCTTGTATAAACCCGCCGATGCGGTTTCTTTTCGTGGCACACTGCGTGAAGGCAACACCTTAAAGCCAATTAAACTTAAAGAAATCAGTGTGGTTGCCTGTTATGACAACACCGAGCTTTGGCGTGGCAAGCAAGCGGTCAATGAATTTGGCACTTTCAGTGGAACATTTAGCTTATCGCGTCGCGCTAAAACCTCGCAGTACGAACAATACCGTGTCTTTGTTGCCCCAAGTGGCGAAGCAGCTTGTGGTGCGGGGCTAACCGTCGCCAGTTTTCAAGTCGAAGATTACGTCAAGCCAGAATTTACAGTTGCCCTCGAGAACCCAGAAATTGCCCTGCAAGGCAGCAGTGTCAAAGTGGCTGCCAGTGCTGAATACCTCTTTGGTGGCGGCGTATCGGGCGGTAAAGTCAATTTGCAAGTCTCGAGGGCGCAACGTTACCGCCGTGACGACCCACGTTACTCGGACTTTGGCTATTACTGGGGCGAATGGGATTATTGGCAGCCGCGCCAAGCAATTATTCTCGAGAAGAACACTGTGTTAGGCGACAACGGCAAGCTCGAGGTTAATGTTCCACTCGAGCGCGACCCAGATAACGCAGTCGTGGCGTACACGGTGCAAACCACCATCGAAGATGAAACCCGTCGTCCGCAAACCACCAGTAAAACGATTATTGCTTACCCCAGTACGGTGCGGGTGGCGGTGCGTTCAAACCGTTACGTGGTCAAAGCTGGCGAAGAAATTGAGATGAATGTTCGCACCCGTAATCTGGATGGTGAAGCCGCCGATGCAAGTGTCGAATTAACCCTTGTGCGCCGTGATTACTGGTACAACACAAGCCGTTGGACTCCCCGCGAAGAACGGCTCGAGACCCGCACCGTGACCACCAAAAATGGCAATGCAGTGGTCAAATTCAAAGCTGCCAAGGGCGGCGGGTACAGCGTCATGGCAAAAGCCAAAGACCCCCAAGACCGAGTTTCTTTGGGCGAAGCCTTTGTTTGGGTCACAGAAGATAACCCTTCGTGGTATTGGTATTACGAAAATGGCGGAATGCAAATTAAAATGGATAAACGCGAATACGCGGTCGGCGATACCGCCGTGGCATTTATCAGTGGCATCAAACAAGGCGCAGATGTCTGGTTGACTTTAGAAGGCAATGAAATTATGGCTCAGCGTGTGTCTCGAGCCGCAGGTGGCAATGCCGCTTGGACTTTCAAAATCACCAAAGAAATGCAGCCAAACACCACCTTAAAAGCCAGTTATATCGCTGGGGGCGCAAAAAGCGAAACCGAAGTCGGTTTAGTTGTCCCTAAAGTCCAAGAACAGCTAACTATTTCGATTCTGCCCGCCAAGCAAAAATACCAAGCGGGTGAAAAAGGACAAGTCAAACTCTTGGTCAAAGATGCCAACGGTAAACCGATTAAAACCGAATTGGGCGTGACCGTGGTGGATAAGGGTATTTACTTACTCAAAGAAGACAACACCCCAGACCCGTTTGAAGTGCTGCATGGCAGTCGCTATAACCTTGTGGGAACGGTCTCGAGCGAGGACGAACCACTCTATGTAGATGCGCCGCGTCCAGTGGCAACTGCCTTGGCTTCGCCGACAGCCGCCCCAGCATCTTCAATGGCAGACTCAAACGCTCGAGCCGCCAAAGCTGAAGCTGCTGCTCCAGATGTCAAAGTCCGTAAGGATTTTAGGGACACCGCCGATTGGCGAGCCAGTTTAATCACTGACCAAAACGGCGAAGCCACCTTAACCATCCCATTTCCCGAAAACCTGACCACTTGGCGAATTACCGCAAGAGGGCAAACTCTGGAAGCCAAAGCTGGTACAAGCAAAACCGAAGTGATGGTCACCCAAGATATTATTGCCAGAATTTCACAACCGACCTTTTTGGTGCGTGGCGATAGTTTCCAGTTGCGCGGCATTGTCAACAACAACCGCGAAACCACCGCCGCAGGAAAATTCAGTATTGCCCTGAACGGGCTTAGCACCAGCAGCCCACTCGAGACAAGTTTGAGCATTAAATCTGGTCAGCGTGGCAGTTTTGATGCCCGTGTTACGGCTACCGAATTTGGGATTGCCAAAGTGACGGCTAAGTACGTGGATTCCTTGGGCGGAGATGCGCTCGAGTTACCGATTAACGTTAAACCGCGTGGTTTTACCGATGGAACTGGTTGGGCAGCCGATGCCAAACGTGGCGCTAAGAAATTCAGTATTCCCCAAGATGCTAATTTAGAAAGCGCCAGACTAAAAATCGCCCTAACCCCAAGTTTACTCAGTGCGGTTCGCCCTGCTTTAGAGCAGTTAATTGGCTATCCGTATGGCTGCACCGAACAAACCTTGTCGCGTTTCTTGCCGACTTTACTTGCCCAACAAGCCTTCCCTCGAGATGACTTGCCCGATTTACTGGATGCGGGCTTAACCCGTCTCGAGACGCTGCGTCACGACGATGGCGGTTGGGGTTTTTGGACACAAGACAACAGCACCTTAGAGATGACCAGTCAGGTTGTCTTGGCACTGGCTCGAGCCAAAAATGCTGGGGTGAAATTTGAGGCGTATTTGCTCGAGGGCGCAGTCCAGTGGTTACGCAACAACATCAACGACAGCAACGCCCAACGCGGCGCTCGTTCGGTGGCTTACCGTGCTTTAGCCGAAGCCGGCAGCCCTGCCACAGACAGCATGGAGGCTTTTGCCAATCTGCGTGACCTCGAGCCGTATCACCTTGGGCAACTGGCACTGGCGTACCACAAACTCGGTAAGCTCGAGGAAGCCAAAAAAATGCTCGGTCGCCTGAAAACTGGGCGTATCGAAACCGATAGCAATGTGCGTTGGGAACGTCCAAACCGTCAATACCGTTGGTATTATTACTGGGAAGATAATCCAGTGCTTGTGACGGCTGTAGCCCTAGAAGCCCTCGCCAAAATCGAACCACGCAGCAGCTTAATTCCAAAGACCATCAATTATTTACTGCAACAACGACGCGGCTACTGGTGGGTTAGCACCCAAGACACCGCCGCCACTGTTATTGCGGCGCTTGCCTTACCCAAACCAGCCAGCAGCAACCAAACGGTGCGGGTGCTGCTGAACGGCACAGAAATTGCGGTTAAAACCATAGACGAAAAAGGTGCAACCCTCGACTTAGACCCCAAACTTAAAATTGGCGAGAATACCTTAGAGGTTCGTGGCGACCTCAATTACGCCGCCAGTCTCGAGTATGTGCGTGAACCAGAGCGCTTGGTGGCAGAATCAAATGGCATTAACGTGTCCCCAACCTATTACAAACTCGAGAAAAAGTGGAACGAATCGGCTCGCAATTACGATTACACCCCTGTACCACTGATTAAAGACGG